>JBHIDD010000415.1:0-1523 GCA_046759925.1 Kiloniellaceae bacterium | reverse complement strand
CCTGCAGCGGCTCTGGCGCCTGGTCTCGGAGGCCGCCGCCGACCTGCCGCCGGCCGGCGCGCCGGCGCCCGCCGGCATGAGCGCGGCGGCGGCCGCCCTGCGCCGGGCCAGCCACAAGGCGATCCGGGCGGTCACCGAGGACGTCGAGCGGTTCCGCTTCAACCGCGCGGTGGCCCGCATTTACGAACTGGCCAATACCTTGAGCACCTTCGAGATCGAGGCCGCGCCCGACCGCTGGGCCCTGCGCGAAGGCTTCGAGGTCGTGGCCCGCTTGAGCGGCCCCATGATTCCACACCTCGCCGAGGAGCTGTGGCGGCTTCTGGGTTGCCCGGGCCTCTTGGTCGATCAGCCCTGGCCGGAAGCGCATCCGGCGTTTACCATCGAGGAGACCGTTACCCTGGCGGTCCAGGTGAACGGCAAGCTACGCGCCACCATCGCGCTGCCGCGGGATGCCGCGGACGAGGAGGCGGAAAAGACCGCGCTGGCCGAACCGGCGGTGCGGCGCGCCGTGGGCGACCGGCGGTTGCGCAGGGTCATCGTGGTCAAGAACCGGGTGGTCAATGTCGTGGTCTGATCCCTTGCATCGCTCGGCCCCCGGCCGGGGCCTGCGCGCCGGGCTGCTTCTGGCGCTCGCGCTCGCCGTTGCGGGCTGCGGCTTCCAGCCGCTCTACGGCCGGGCCGGGCCGACCGGCGAAACCGCGACGACGGAACTTGCCGCCGTCCGGATCGCGCCGCTTGCCGACCGCATCGGACAGAAGATGCACAACCTGCTGCGCGACCGCCTGAACCCGCGGGGTCAACCGCGCGATCCCGCTTACCTGCTACAGGTTGGGCTCACCGAGACCCGCAAGGAGCTCGGCATCCGCAAGGACGAGACCGCGACGCGCGCCAACCTGATCCTGACCGCCAGTTTCACGCTGCGCGAGATGGCCTCGAACCGGCCCCTCTTGCACGGCAGCGCCACGTCGATCAACAGCTACAACATCCTGGACAACCAGTTCGCGACCGCGGTTTCGGAAGACAACGCCCGCACCCGCGCGCTGCGCGAGCTGTCCGACGATATCCGCACCCGGCTCGCCGTCTTCTTCGCGCAAAGCCCGGCGCGCGCGTCTTCCCACCGATCCCCGACCGCGCGCCCGCCCGGCGACGCGGCCGCCCGGCCCCTCGCGCGGCCATGAAGGTCGCGCCGCACGAGGCCGAGCGGTTTGCCCAGGCCCCCGACCCGGCGGTTCGTGCCGTCCTCGTCTACGGCCCCGACGGCGGCCTCGTGCGCGAGCGGGCCGCGGCGCTGATCCGCTCGGTCGTCGACGAACCGACCGATCCCTTCCGGGTCCTGCATTATTATCAACGGCCAAGAATTTGACCAAAATCATCGCTTTAAAAATTGTCCAGGTCGCCTTTTGGACGAACTGGTGCACCAACGCCTTGTCGGGAAATAAGGCGATAGGAAACCATTGGGGGCGGTTTTGATGCTGAGCCCCCCTCTTGAGTTGTACACCTTGTGTTTTGTTGTATCAGCTCTC
>JBHIDD010000414.1:0-1527 GCA_046759925.1 Kiloniellaceae bacterium | reverse complement strand
AGCGCGCCGAAGCTCATGCCCGTGATGTAGATCGGGATGTCGAGCTCGAGCGGCCGCTCCGCCCGGGGCCCGAGGACCGTCTTGGTGTCGCATTTCTCGCGGTAGCCCTCGATCACGAAGCGGGTGAGCGTCCCGGGCAGGAACGTGAGATCGTCCCAGCTCGGGATCTTCTTGAAGATGGAGAAGCCGCGCATCCGATAGCGGCCCAGCTCGGACTTGATGTGGATGTCGTCGATCACCTCGGGCGGAAAAATGAAGCTCCGCCCGAGGATGTGGCGGTTGCGCTTGGGCCTCTGGGCCTCCGGCGGCACCCCCGCCCGGGACGTGGCTCGTTCGGCAGTCATCACTGGATCCCCTTCACAGTTCTCGCAGGACTTGGTTCCGTAAGTTCTTGAACCGGGCCTCGCCCCTGGGCAGGCGCCGCTTCGTTAAGCGCAGGGGTAAGGCACACGTTTTCAGTCTGTACGAAGTGCGAGGGCCAGACATCGCGGATCACGGATTCCTGCAACCGCGTGCTAAAGCACCAGCTTCTTCTCGGCGGGCTCGAGGTTGTCGTAGTTCCACAGCCGCTTGCCGGCCACGATCTTGGTCATGTTGCGGACCCCGTCGGGCGCCTTAAGGCCGTAGATCGCGAGCTTGCGCTCGAGCCACTCGGTGTCGAGCCCGGTCATCTCGCCTTCCACGGCGTCGACCCCGAGACCGGCGATCTTGCCGCCGACGAAGATGGTGCCGTCGTACATCGAATCGCCCAGGTTGGTCCCGGCGTCGCCGAGAATGACCATGCGGCCGCGCTGCATCATGAACCCGGAGAACGCGCCGGTCCGGCCGCCGACGACGATGGTGCCGCCCTTCATGTCGATGCCGGTCCGCGCGCCGACGTCGCCCTTGCAGACCAGGTCGCCGCCGCGCAGCGCCGCGCCGAAGGTCGAGCCGGCGTTCTTTTCCACCACCACGGTGCCGGCCATCATGTTCTCGGCGCAGGACCAGCCGACCCGGCCCGAAATCCGGACATTGGGCCCGTCGATCAGGCCGCAGCCGAAGTAGCCCAGGCTGCCTTCGAAGTAGAGCTGCAGGCGGTTGAGGATGCCGACGCCCAGCGCGTGCTTGGCGCCCGGGTTCCGCACCACGATGGTGCCGCAGCCTTCGGCCATGAGATCCCGGATTTTGCGGTTGATCGCCTGGGCATGCATTTCTGCGGCGTCGAATTCCGCGCGCTTGTCGAAGTCGACGTCGAAGCCGTCCGGATAGGTGAAGTTCTCGCCCTCCTCCGGGGTGAAAAAGACCTGTTGGGTGCGCCCGCCGAGCTGCTCGGTGTGCATCCCCATGCGGTGCGATTCGTGCTCCTGGTTCAGCTCTGCCATACCCGGACCTCCCCTTCGTAGGGATCGAAAGTCTCGATCTCGTGCGGAAAGACACTGCGGATCGCCACCTCCTCGGAGGCCATGGCGATGAAGTGGTCGCTTTCGTAGAGGACCATCGGCTTGGCCGCCATCACGTCCTTGGCCATGCCCAGGCTGTCGGAGGTGG
>JBHIDD010000413.1:0-1534 GCA_046759925.1 Kiloniellaceae bacterium | reverse complement strand
GCGCGAGCAGGCGAAAGACGCTGCCGAGGCGTTGGAGATCGAGTACGAGGTCGTGCCAGCAGCCGTCTCCGCTATCGATGCGGTGAAGCCGGGTGCGCCCCAAGTCCACGCGGAAGCGCCGGACAACATCGCTTTCGATTGGGAGGTCGGCGACAAGGCGGCGACCGACGAGGCGTTCTCCAAGGCCGACCACGTCACCAGGCTCGATCTCATCAATAACCGGATGGTTACCAGCGCGATCGAGCCTCGCGCGGCCGTCGCCGAATACGATTCCGGCGCCGACAGCATCACCTTGTACGTCAACAGCCAAAACCCTCATGCCGCGCGCCTCGTGCTTTCCGCGTTCGTGCAGGTCGCTCCCGAGCATAAGCTGCGGGTGGTTTCCCCCGACGTGGGCGGCGGATTTGGCTCGAAGATCAGCATTTATCCTGAAGAGACCACCATCGCTTGGGCCTCGAAGCAAATCGGCCGGCCCATCAAGTGGACCGCCGAAAGGACGGAGTCGTTCTTGAGCGACACCCAAGGCCGCGACCACGTGACCCACGCCGAACTGGCCCTGGACAAGGACGGCAAGTTCTTGGGCCTGCGGGTCAACACGACGGCGAACCTGGGCGCCTATCTCGCGCTCTTCGGCGTGGTCACTCCGACGTACTTGCACGGCATTATGTTCGCGGGGCAGTACACGACGCCCGCGATCCACTGTGAGGTCAAGGGCGTTTACACCCACACGGCGCCTGTCGACGCCTCGCGCGGGGCGGGCCGTCCCGAGGCCACTTACGTGGTCGAGCGGGTCGTCGATCGGGCCGCGCGTGAGACAGGCATCGACCCGGTGGAGATCCGACGCCGTAACTTCATTCCACCGGACGCCTTTCCGTATCAGACGCCCGTCATCCATCTCTACGACTCCGGCAATTACGGAGAACACATGGACAAGGCCTTGGAGATGGCCAATTACGGGGCGTTCGAGGCGCGCCGTGCGGAGGCCAAGAGCCGCGGCAAGCTACGCGGCATCGGCATCTCAAGCTACATCGAGGCTTGCGGCGTGGCGCCATCCGCGGCCGTCGGCTCCCTTGGTTGTGCCGTCGGGCTCTGGGAGGCCGCCCATATCCGCTTTAATCCGACCGGTAGCGTGGTCCTGTTCACTGGGCAGCATTCCCATGGGCAGGGTCACGAGACCACCTTCGCCCAGATCGCCGCCGACAAACTCGGCGTGCCGATCGAAAACATCGAGGTCGTGCATGGTGACACGGCACAGGTCCTCTTCGGCATGGGCACCTACGGGTCGCGTTCGGTGACGGTCGGCGGAATGGCGATTGCCGCGGCCGCCGATAAGCTCATCGCCAAGGGTGCCAAGATTGCGGCCCATCTCATGGAGGCGTCGGAGGCTGACGTCGAGTTCACGGACGGCAACTTCACGGTCGCCGGAACCGACAAGAGCGTAAACATCGGTCAAGTCGCCTTCACCGCGTATGTGCCGCACAACTATCCGGCGGGGGTCGAGCCCGGGTTCGAAGAGACCGCGTTCTACGATCCG
>JBHIDD010000412.1:0-1536 GCA_046759925.1 Kiloniellaceae bacterium | reverse complement strand
GGTCGGGGTTGACGACCGTCCGAGATTGCCGGGCGATTCCCGGCGGCAGCCCTCGCGGATCCGTCACGAAAAAGCCCGCCGAAACGTTACGGGGCGCCACGGGCCCGGTGCGACCCGCTAGGACCGCCGCACCGGCCTGGCCGCGGTCAGTGCCGCCTCGGCCGTCTTGACGATCCGGCACCGGGTCGGGCGGTTGGGACCCCGGGGCAGCGCCGCGCCCGCAGGAGCGTCGAGAACGGCCTTTATCGGGTGCTCGATGTGGTGATGAACGAGGACCAGGCCCGAAGCCGGAAGGGCAACGGGCCACCGAACCTCGCCCTCCTTCGCCGCATGGCCTTGACCGTCATCAAGGCCGGAACGTCCAAAGGCTCAAATCGCGGCAACTTCAAACGCGCAAGCCGGGACGACACTTTCCTGGCCAAACCGATCGCCCAGGTTTGAAATGCGATGGCCCTGGGGATGGCGGCCGGGGTGCCGGGCGGTGTTATCTTGGCGCCACGCAGACATGGCCGAGTAGGGCCCGATGGGAGAAAGGATCGCTTTCGTCACCGGCGGGACCGGGTTCCTCGGTCTAAACTTGATCGAGCAGCTCGTTGCCCGGGAATGGCGTGTGACGGCCTTGCACCGGCCCGCGTCGGATCTTCGTTCGATCCAGCGCTTTCCGGTCGATCTGGTCAAGGGGGATATCCTCGATCCGCAGTCGCTTAAGCGCGCGATTCCACAGGGCGCTGACGCGGTTTTTCACCTTGCTGCGGACACCTCGGTCTGGTCGCGGCACAACGCGCGTCAGACCCGGGCCAATGTAGCGGGCACGCGTAACGTCGTGGCCGCCGCACGGGCCGCCCGGGCCCGGAGAGTCGTCCATACGTCCACTTGGAACACCTATGGATTGGAGCAAGGCGAGATCAGCGAGGACTCGCCGCAGCTGGGCGGCCGGTCTTGGATCAACTACAACCGGACCAAATTTCTTGCCGAGGAAGAGGTCCGGGCGGGCATCGCGCGCGGCCTCGATGCGGTCATTCTGAATCCCTGTCACATGTTTGGCCGCTATGACGTGCACGGCTGGGCGCGCCTCATCATCGACGTCCGAGAGCGCTGGCTGCCGGGTGTACCGCCAGGTGCCGGCAGCTTTTGCCATGCGGAGCAGGTGGCCAAGGCCCACATCGCAGCGGCCGCGCGCGGCCGGACGGGACAGAACTACCTTTTGGGGGGCGTCGCCGCCTCGTTCGTCGAGGTCTTCGAAACCATTGGGGAGGTAACCGGCTGGAAGGTGCCGACCCGGCCGCTGCCGGCATTCGCGTTTCGCCTGGCCGCGCGTGCCGACGCGGCACGCGCCGCCCTCACCGGCAGGGAGCCGCTGATCACCCCGGAGGCCGCTGCAATGGTCATCGCCCGGGCCCGCGTGGTCTCGAAACGCGCCGAACTTGAACTCGGCTACGAAACGGTTCCGCTTCGGCCGATGATCGAGGACTGCTATGCCTGGTTAACAGAAACCGGGCGGATCGCGGATTGCGAAACAGATTGATCTCGATCCGG
>JBHIDD010000411.1:0-1536 GCA_046759925.1 Kiloniellaceae bacterium | reverse complement strand
GGCCTTCGCGCCAGTGGGCGCGGCGCGCGGTCGCGCTTGTCGCCGCGCCAATGAAGATGCCTTCGACGGCCCGGCGGTATCAGACCAGCCAATTTGGCGCAGGGATTGAAACAACCCTGGCATCGGCAGGATTGTCGATCGCGCGATGCCGCAGGCGGGTGGTGTTACGGCCATCACATCTATCCCGCCCCCCGCAGTGCGTGCCGGATCCAATCGGCGCTCCACGCAACCCAAATTCCCGGCGGCGGGCAGTCGTGCCGAAAACCGTTCGATACCCTACACGCCAGATCTGCGGCGCACAGGCAGGACGCCGGCCTCGGCCAGCACATGCTGAAACTCGATTCCGCTGTACGACCCGGCTATTTCGTCGGCGGGCTGTGTTCCACGTCGCGTTCCGCACCGAGTGTGTGCAATGCCTGAACCACGCGGTCGAACATTTCCGGGCGGCGAACGGCCATCCCGGCCTCCTCTTCGGCCACCTCCAGCTGACGGGCGTCGTATTCCCAACGGCGCAGAATGTCGATTTTCTGATCGCGGGTCAGCGCGACATCGGCAACGACGTCCTTTGGATCCTTGAACACCATCGTGGGATCCAGGATCGCCTTCTGCACATCTATCATGATCGCCGGCCGCCCTTCCATGGCCAGGGCCGATGCCTGCTGCCGAGACCGCCCGCCCGGACCACGCACTCGGCAAATGCCATCTGCCCGTTTGAGTTTCCAGCATATCCGATGGTGACACGAATAAAGGTGCGTTCGGGTTATGGTTCGATCTTTAGGGGCGAGAACCGATGGCATCCAAACGCGTAACCGTATTCGGAGGATCGGGATTCCTCGGTCGCCACATCGTGCAATGCCTGGCCGCCGAAGGGACCGACGTACGCGTGGCGGTGCGCCATCCCGAGCGCGCAGCCTTCCTCGAACGATTCGGCCGGGACGGCCGGATCGAGCTGGTGCACGCCGACGTATGGGACGAATCGACGGTGGCCCGGGCGGTGAGGCAGTCGGTTTCGGTCATCAATTCCGTCGGCCACTATGTCGAGAAAGGCACGGCGACCTTCGACGTGGTCCACGGTCAGGGCGCCCTGCATGTAGCCCGGCAAGCGGGACAAGCAGGGGCCGAGCGGCTGATCCATATCTCGGGTCTGGGCGCCGATCCCACGTCCGACTCCCCTTACGTTCGCGCCCGGGGCATCGGGGAGGTCCTGGTCAAAGAAGCGTTCGACGGCGTTACGATTCTGCGTCCCGGCGTGATCTTCGGCCCGGGCGATTCCTTGTTCAACGCACTCGCGGGCATGGCGCGGCAAACGCCGATCCTGCCCCTGTTCGGCATGGGCCGCACGAACCTGCAACCCGTGTTTGTGGGAGACGTCGCCGAAGCCTGCCTAAGGGTCCTGGCCGATCCGTCGACGGCAGGCAAGCTCTACGAATTGGGCGGCCCCCGGGTCTACCCATACAAAGCCCTGGTCCGGTTGGCGCTCGAGCAGGTCGACAGGAGAAGGGTTCTTGTCCCGGTCCCCTTCTTTGTGTGGGACAC
>JBHIDD010000410.1:0-1541 GCA_046759925.1 Kiloniellaceae bacterium | reverse complement strand
TCGCGGGCGGCTACACGATCGTCAAGGACTACGTGCGCGAGCGCCGGCGGCGGACACGGGAGATGTTCGTACCGCTGTCGCACCCGGCGGGTCATGCCCAGGTCGACTTCGGCGAGGCGACGGCGGTGATCGCGGGGAAGGAGCAGAAGGTCCGCTTCTTCGCGATGGACCTGCCGCACAGCGACGCGTGCTTCGTGAAGGCGTATCCCGGGGAGACGAGCGAGGCGTTCTGTGACGGCCACAACGCGGCCTTCGCCTTCTTCGGCGGGGTGCCGCGGTCGATCCTCTACGACAACAGCACGCTGGCGGTGGCGCGCATCCTGGGCGATGGCAAGCGCCAGCGCACCCGGGTCTTTGCCGAGCTGCAGTCCCATTACCTGTTCCAGGACCGCTTCGGCCGGCCGCGTAAGGGCAACGACAAGGGCAAGGTCGAGGGTCTGATCGGGTTCGCGCGGCGCAACTTCATGGTGCCGCTGCCGCGCTTCCCGAGCTACGAGGCCTTCAACGCCGACCTGGAGGCACGGTGCCGGAGGCGGTTCAGCGATCGGCTGCGCCGGCATGAGGAGACGATCGAGGAGCGCATGAAGCGGGACCAAGACGCCTTCCTGCCGCTGCCGCCGTCGCCCTACGACGCCTGCGACAAGCGCCCAGGACGGGTGAGCTCGCTCTCGCTGGTGCGCTACAAGGGCAACGACTACTCGGCGCCGGTGGCCTACGGCTACCGCGAGGTGCTGGTCAGGGGCTACGTCGACGAGGTCGTGATCTCTTGCGGGGCGGAGGTGATTGCACGCCACCGGCGCTCCTACGAGAGAGAGGACCTGGTCTTCGATCCCCTGCACTACCTGCCGCTGATCGAGAGGAAGATCGGCGCCCTGGACCAGGCCGCCCCGCTCGAGGGCTGGCAGCTGCCCGAGGCCTTCGCCACCTTGCGCCGCCTCCTGGAGGCGCGCATGGGCAAGGCGGGCAAGCGCGAGTACGTCCAGGTGCTCCGGCTCCTGGAGAGCTTCCCCCGCCATGAGGTCGAGGCGGCGGTTCGCGAGGCCATCAGGCTCGGCGCCATCGGCTTCGATGCCGTGAAGCACCTGGTGCTGTGCCGCATCGAGCGGCGGCCGCCCAGGCTCAACCTCGAGGTCTATCCCTACCTGCCCCGGGCCAAGGTCCGCACCACCGATGCCGGGGCCTACATGAGCCTGCTCTCGGCAGGGCAAGGTCCATGAGCGACACGCCCCAGCTCCTGCTCGCCCATCACCTCAAGACCCTGAAGCTGCCGACCTTCCTGCGCGAGTACGACAAGATCGCCCGGCAGTGCGCGGCCGAGGGCGTCGATCACGTCCGCTACCTGTTGCGGCTCGCCGAGCTCGAGCTCATCGATCGCGAGCGCCGCCTCATCGAGCGCCGCATCAAGGCGGCCAGGTTCCCGACCGTCAAGAGCCTGGACAGCTTCGCGTTCACCGCCATCCCCTCGCTCAACAAGGCGCTGGTGATCGAGCTCGCCCGCGGTGAGTACATCGAGCGCAAGGAGAACGTCATCGCGCTCGGCA
>JBHIDD010000409.1:0-1542 GCA_046759925.1 Kiloniellaceae bacterium | reverse complement strand
TGGCCAGCCGGTCAATCGTGAGGACGCCCTCGTAGCGCACGCCTTTGATGAACCAGGTGGGATAGACCTTGATGGCGAGGCGGTTGCAAAGTCCCGGGTCTGATCCGGGCATCCTTGGGTCACACTCGACGTATGGGAGGAGTTTCGCCGCAGACCCGAACCGGGCCTTTTGCTCGCCGCACGCGGGTCACCAGTAGGCGCCGTACATCACGGCGCCGCTATCGGCGAGGTGCCGGGCGAGCGCCTCCTGGCTGGCGGAGGGTTCGGGCGAGCCCGCCGCGAAGAAGCCAGCGCCGATCAGGATCGTCGCCACCGCCGTGATGATTCCGAGGGTGACGACCCGGGCTCGCCGCACCACGGACCGGCGACCGGGGACCGACGATCGGCCGGCTAGCAGAATGCCGAAGAGAGCGACCGCGATCACCGCCGAGAGGACGCAGTATGAGCAGACCGCGCCGATCTCGAACAGCTCGAGATAGGTAAGATAGGCAGAGAAGGATGCACCCACCACAGCAAGGAGGAACGCAGCGAGCCAGCGTCGCGCATCCATCCCGATGAGCGCAATCCCGCCGATGGCCGCGTAGAGCCCCGCCCCCCACAGGGCCGTGGGCAAGCCAAAAAAGACGGCATACCGGCTCGCCTGGACTACGTCACAGGCACTGCCGGCCGTGCAGAACAGCGGGCTTTCGCCGCCGAGCTTCGTCAACGCCAAATAACCCGCGATGACGAACCCGACGGCCGCGAGTCCTGCCACCGCCCAGTTACGCCGTGCTACCTCGGGTTCTTTGCGTCGTGACGACCGTGCCATTCTTCAACCCCTTTCACTTCCGGCCGACTTGCGCAAGCGCCTCTTCTGCCTTCTTCCGTGCGGCCTCGAGGAGCTTTAGTCCAACCGGCATCACCGCCAGGTAGGACTCGTCGAAGCCGCGTCGCCCCGACGTCGACAGCTCCTCGCCGAAGGCGCGGGTGCAGAGAACCACATTATCATGTGCGCAGCTCTTCACGCAATCGGCGCAGAAGGCAGAGTTTTGGCTTCGCAACCCTATGCTCGCCATGGGTCGACGCCGTGCCGGGGAGCAGGACGGCGATCGCAACCGCAAGCAGGTGAGCAATCACCTGGCGTACCTTTGGTTGATCTTGGCACGGATCTGAGCCTCCTGGTACCCTGCCTTTACCATGCGAGACGCGTCCAGCGCCTCATCCATACAGATGTCTCACGTCGCCGCGTGGTAGTCGATATAGCAAGATAGCAGGCTCTTGTGGTCTAAGAACTCGTCGCATTCACAATTACAGTGGAGCTACTCCAGCACGCCGGGGATCTCCCGCGCAACCTGGTAAGCGAAGGCGGGCTTCCTGACGAAGAACGCCGGGTCGACGGTCGATCGCGTGATCCACACAGCACACACATGATACTGGGCCTCCTGTCTCTTCCTCTACTGCGAGTTCTTCCATCGATTTGCAGTAAAAACCAAGAATGCCAGTAGGGCGGCGAAGATTGCCGAGGCTAGTGCCCCTCCAACTAATTCTTCCTTAACACCGCGA
>JBHIDD010000408.1:0-1543 GCA_046759925.1 Kiloniellaceae bacterium | reverse complement strand
GTGCCATTGCCGACCGTGACGACCATGAAGGCCATCCATTTCCCTCCGAGAAGCCGGAAACCGGGAATTTCCCGCCGCCCAGGCATACTTTCCCCATGGGGACATGCTGACTTCCGGTCACGCCTTGGTTCATGTCGGCGCCGGTCGTGGCCGCAGCCCGTGGATCAGCCGCAGGATTTTCCGAAACTGGTCCCTTGGCACCACTACCTCGGCCAGTTGGAAGCTGACGAGACGGGCGGTAAGGTGAAAAAGGCGGGAGGAGTGTGTCCGGATGACGGGAAAACGGAAGAAGCGGGCCTCACGGAAGCAGTTTGTCCCGCCAAACTTTGGCAATCTGGCAGCAACGCACTTTTTTATACCCATGACCATCCAGAGAGGGTACAATAACTGCCGCTGCTGATGTTATCTGGGGAATATCGGTTCAGCGTCTTTATCTCCGCTTTCGCGGGGCGTGTGCCGATTGCCGCGGGTTTGCCCAAAGGTCTTTCTGAAATGGCATTACTTACGCCAGTGATCGTTTTCCTTGGGCTGCTGATCTGCTGGACGATCTGGCGATCGCAGTTCGTTTACAGGTGGCGGCCGACGCCTGCCTCCTGGCGGCGGATAAGTTGGCTGGTTCTGATCACGAAATTCGCCGTCGGCGCGCTCTTTGTCGAGATCCGGGAGATCGGCGATCTGATGACGCAGGGGTTGTCCGACGCCAACAAGGCTCGCATCGTAATAACGCTGGTCGCCGGCGCGTGGGTGACGCTGCTGGTGCTGACACGGCGGGTCACGATGCCAGACCTCCTGTCCGGGCCCGGGTACTGGATCTCGGTGCTCATTCTGCTTTTTGCGGTGAGCGCCCTCTGGTCGGTTTGGGCGAAATTCACGCTCTACCACGCCTTCGAGCTCGCCTGCTTCTGGATCCTCGCCAAACATCTTTTCGCGCAGGCGCGATGGCGAGAACAGATCGCTACGCTGTGCATAATGTTCCTCCTGTTTGCATGGATCAAAGGGCTGCTTTATGGCGGAAACCGGCCCACGGGAATGAGCAGCCTGCTTGGCTTCCGGTCGAGCGGCGCGAGCGCGGTGGCCGCCATTCTTCTGATTTACGAGTTCGTCGAGATTCGGTCGACAGAGACGAGAAACAAAGCGATGCACTGGTGGAAGGCTTCGTTCGCGGCGATTTCCCTCATCGTCTTCGGATCACTGACATCTCAGGCCGGCGCCGTCGCCGGCCTGAGCGTCGTGATGGTGGTGAGCCTAGACAAGAAGGTTCAGCTCGTCGCGCGAAGGTTGCTCGCGGCGGTCGCCTTGCTTGCCTTTACCGCTTGGCTCTCGATGCCGAGCTTCGACCTCGTCAAACCTCTTGTCTCCATCGCCAATCTGTTTGGGCGTAGCGAAAGCACGGTGATGTCGTTCACGGGCCGGATTCCCTTTTGGCAAGGCATTTGGGATATCATGAAGGGCGAGCACTTCGGCCTTGGTTTTGCCGCAGCCGAGCGGATCATATTCATTCGTCTCGAAGGGGTACTGTGGGACGTCGGATGGGCCACCAACG
>JBHIDD010000407.1:0-1568 GCA_046759925.1 Kiloniellaceae bacterium | reverse complement strand
CTTGGCAATATCGGGCCCCCCGCCGTCCCGGCGCCGGCACCAGAGGTCCGTCGCGAAGCGCGGCAGCCAGAGCGAAACCACCTGTCGCATCGTCCCACTCCAAAAGCCAGCGTCCCGGCGCCGCGCCGCGGCAGCGCAGCAGCTCGGCCTGCCACCGCGGCGGGCCCGGCAGCCGCCCGGCCGCCGCCCCGGGCGCGGCCGGCCGGGCCGAAAAGCGCGCCGGGGCGATCCGCCAGCGGGTCGCCGCGACCGAGGGTTCCTCCGCGCGCCGGGCGGGGCGCAGCCGACGGCGCAGCAGAAAGGCGGTGACCCCGCCCGTCTCGGCGGCGAGCTGCAGGCGCCGGCCGGCGCTGCGCGGGAGGGACTCGACCTCGCCGACGACGGCGGCGAGCCGGGCGCAGCGCAGGGCTTCCTCCATGGCCCAGAGGACCTCCGCCTCGCCTCCGGCGCGGACCAGGATCAACCGCCCGGGATCGAGGCCCAGGGCGATGAGGCCGGGCGGGTAGAGATCGCGCCAGCGCGCCACCCAGAGGAGCGGCCCGCCGCCGGTCGAGTCCGGGGGGGCGGCGCAGAGGCGCGCGAGCAGCGCGAGGCAGAAGCCGGTGGCCACACCGTCGTCCCATTCCCGGCGCTCGCCTTCGATCTCGTGCAGGCAGGAAAGCGGCAGGCCGCCGCCCGGCAGATGATCGTCGAGCGCGCGCAAGCCCAGCGGCAGGATCCGCAGCCGGTCCGCGCCGGCGTCCCGGGCGCCGCGTTCGAGGGCATGGATGCGGGCGCGCAGCGCCGCGATCTCCACCCGGTTCGCCGCCGCCTCCACCGCGGCGGGCTTTGCCGACCCCTGAGTCACGGTTTGCGTCCTCCACGGTTCACTTTGTTCACTATTTGTTCTAAAGCCTTTCGCCCCCCGAGTCAAGGCCGCCCGCAAGAGCGGCGGCGGATCCTCTTCGCCACCTGCGCGGTGCGCGATCGGGACGGCGGTCTGGCCGGCCGGGGCGGCGGGGTCCTCAAGTCTCGCGAGGACGCCGCGCCCGCGCGGACTCGATGACCCGGCGTAAGCGCTTAGCCGCGCCTTCCGGATCGCCGGCCCCGCAGATCGCGGAGACCACGGCAATACCGTCCGCGCCGCTTGCCACGACCGCGGCGGCGTTGCCCGCAGCAATGCCGCCGATCGCGACCACGGGCAGCGGCAGCAGGGCGCGCAAGGATTTGAGTCCCGCCACCCCGATCGCCGCCCCGGCATCCGGCTTGGTCGCCGTCGGATAGACCGGGCCGACGCCGACGTAATCGGTGAGGTCCGGGTCGACGCGGGCCGCCTCCGCGGCGGTTCCGGCCGAGACGCCGATCAGCTTGTCCGGGCCGAGCCGCGCCCGCGCCTCGGCCGCGTCCAGGTCCTCCGGGCCCAGGTGCACGCCGTGCGCGCCGGCGGCCAGCGCCGCCTCGACCCGGTCGTTGACGATGAGCGGGATCCGCTTCGGGTCCAGCACGGATTTCAGCGCGCGGGCCAGCCCGACGACGCGCGCGTCGGAGGCCGTCTTCTCGCGCAACTGGACGAGCGTGACCCCGCCCTC
>JBHIDD010000406.1:0-1569 GCA_046759925.1 Kiloniellaceae bacterium | reverse complement strand
ACCGCCGCCTCCATCACGTCCGGGTGCCGATGCAGCACCTCCTCTATCTCCAGGCTGGAAATGTTTTCCCCGCCCGAGATGATGATGTCCTTGGAACGGTCCTTGACCTCCATATAGCCGTCGGCGTGCATCACGGCCAAATCGCCGGAATGGAACCAGCCGCCGGCGAAGGCTTCGCCGGTGGTCCCGGGGTTCTTCAGGTACCCCTTCATCACCGTGTTGCCGCGCACCATCACCTCGCCGATGGTCTGGCCATCGGCGGGCACCGGCTACAGGGTTTCGGGGTTCGCCACCATGAGCTCGTACACCGTCGGGTAGCGCACGCCCTGGCGGGCCATGTTGGCGGCCTTGTCCTCCGGCGTCATGGCGTCCCAGGAATCCTGCCAGGCGCAGAAGGTGGCCGGGCCGAAGGTTTCGGTGAGGCCGTAGAGGTGGGTGAAGCGGAACCCCATGCGCTCCATGGCGGTGATGACGGCACTCGGCGGCGCGGCGCCGCCGGTGGCCACCTCCACCGTCTGGTCGAAGGACACCTTCACCTCGTCGGGCGCATGGATGAGCATATTGACAACGATGGGCGCGCCGCACATGTGCGTAACCCCGTGCTCCGCGATCAGGCGGAAAATCAGCGCCGGGTCCACCGTGCGCAAACACACGTGGGTTCCGGCGACCGCGGTAACGGCCCAGGTATAGGTCCAGCCGTTGCAGTGAAACATCGGCAGGGTCCAAAGATAGACCGACGTCCGGGTCAGCCCGAACACCATGGCGTTGCCGAAGGCGTTCAGAAAGGCGCCCCGGTGGTGATAGACCACGCCTTTCGGGTTGCCCGTGGTGCCGGAGGTGTAATTGAGCGCCAGGGCCTGCCACTCGTCCTCCGGGTACGACCAATGGGCTTCGGGATCGCCCTCGGCCAGGAAAGCCTCGTAATCCATCTCGCCCAACAGCTCGCCGTCCTCCGCCAGCGGATCGTCGATATCGATCACGACGATGGCGCGGCCGATCTTCGCCAGGGCCTCCTTGACGGCGGGCGACAACGCGCGATCCGTGATCAGGACCTTGGCTTCGCCATGGTTGAGGATGAAGGCGATGGTTTCGCCGTCCAGCCGGTAATTCAGGGCGTTCAGCACGGCGCCGGCCATGGGCACGCCATAGTGCGCTTCCAGCAAAGCCGGCACGTTGGGAGCCATCAGCGCCACCGTGTCGCCGAGCCCCACGTTCCGTTTGTCAAGCGCGCTCGCCAAGCGGCGGCAGCGCTCGTAAAACGCGCGGTATGTGTAGCGCTTCCGGCCGTGGATGACGGCCGTCTTATCGGGATAGACCGAAGCCGCCCGGGTCAGATAGCTGAGCGGTGTCAGGGGCTGGTGGTTGGCCGGATTCCGGCCCAGGTCCCGTTCGTAGATGTTGGATTTGCGCTGTGTCCTGGTCACGGTGTTGCCTCCCCCGCCCGCGTCAAACGCGACAACGGCGCCGATGGTACCCCGCCCGGATCAGTATGGTACCGAAAAGTCCCCGTTTGCGTGCCTCACGATATCACCGCGATTGGAGGACACCCGTTTAATCGGTGTAAAGCGA
>JBHIDD010000405.1:0-1584 GCA_046759925.1 Kiloniellaceae bacterium | reverse complement strand
GCGTGGGCTCCCGGAGACGTTGACCGGCTCCTCGAACCGCCTTTTGCCGTCGGGCTCGTAGATCTGGAAGAAAATGTCCTGCCGCGACTGATCGGCCCAGGCGACCCCGACGAAGCCCTGCTCGTTGATGGCCACGGTGGGGTCGTCGACGTAATGAAACTCCGACTCGTTCATGCGCCAGGGTCCCCGGTACGCGCCGCCGGAGGCGACCTCGATCTTCTCCTCCCACGTCACCCCCGACGCGCCGGCCTGCCGCGGAGCGGGCGCCGCGATCAGAGCAACCGCAAACAGCACGCACAATCCACGACCTTGACAGGCGATAGGAACCGACATTGCCCAGACACCTCCGGACCGGCCCCGATGAATGTGGCCTTGGCCCTTCTGAAAAAGCGGAAGATGCGTTTCCGGCGGCTGAAAAGTTCAAACCAACGAAGGCTAACGATCAAGAGAAATTGGAAGCGTCGGCTTACGCCGTCGCGCCCGCCGAAACCCGATCGAGACGAGACGATGATCAGGGCGCTCGTAAGGGCGCACCGCTGGCGCCGGCGGATCGAGAGCGGCGAAGCGAAGTCGATTCGGCCGCCATGGCGCTTGAGGCGCTTGCGACTACAGACCGTTACAGAGCTGACGTCCAGTCGACTGCCGTGCTGCAGCTCCCCTGGCGTCGAGCATGCCGCTATCCACAGCCGGCGTTCTCGCCGCTCGCCGTTCAGCGCGCTAAGTAGGCTAACTAAACGAAATGCGTCTCATTGGCCATCGCTCGGACCATCTTTCGTGGCCTTGAGCCTGGCCACGATGCCGCGGAAGGTGGCGTTGGGATCGGCTGCCATCGCGTCGACCTCGCGCCACGGGAAGAGACGCCCAATAACGTAGGCAGTGAGCAGCACGTAAAGCGCGACGACCAGCCAGTGCTCGTAGCCGGAGCCGCTGAGACCGATGATGTCCTCGCCCGCCACTGCGACTAGAAGCGCCGGCAAGCTCAAGCCTTCAGCGCCTACGAGGCCGATGAAGAGGGTGATGAGCTTAACCCGCAGTGTCGCTCGCGGATGCCGGGCAAGACGCCCAACCAGCGCGACTCCGCCTACCCCCGCCCCGAGGCAAAGGCCAGCAACGACGATAGTCAAAGAGGGCCCAGTCATCCGCCTTATCGTCTTATCGCCTGGCCGTTCCGAACCCGTTGTACAGGACCATTATGCGCACGGGCGACCATCTACCCGTTGAGTTCAAGGGCCGGCATACCATGCTGCCAACTCGCGACAATTCACGCGCGTCGCTGCGCGTCCCAGTCTAGGCCCTGTGGACAATAGAGTATTTGACACAAGATATAGTGTTGTGATTCAAGGCTCCCCGACCGATTTCCGAGCGAATTGGAAGGAGCCTGGACATGTATCGACACGGCCTCAGCGATCGACAGTGGGAACGGATCAAGGACCGCGTTCCGGGCAAGGCGGGCGAGCGCGGACGCACGGGCAAGGACAATCGCCTGTTTGTTGACGCCGTCCTGTGGATTGCCCGCACCGGCGCCCCGTGGCGCGACCTGCCGGCCGAGTTCGGCAAGTGGAACAGCGTCTGGAAGCGCTTCTC
>JBHIDD010000404.1:0-1599 GCA_046759925.1 Kiloniellaceae bacterium | reverse complement strand
ATGGCGGTTTACCGCGGCGCCCACCCCAGGGCCCGGGGCTAGGGCCGCTCCAAGCTAAAGAGACGGGACGCGCCGGGACGAACGGACGTTGTCGGTCTGGCCTTCTACATCTTCGTCATCTGACGGCGGTATTACGCAGCAGTTGGATGTAAAAGCGGATGATCTCCGCGTAGGTCTCCACCGATATCCGCTCGTCCGTGCCGTGGATGCGTTTCAGGTCCTTGCGGCCGAGTCGCATGGGCAGAAAACGATAGCTGTTGTCGGCCAGCCTCACGTAGCGCCTGCTGTCCGTGCGACCGGGGACCAGCCCCGGCGCGACCACGGCGTCGGGGTAGACTTGGTGAACGGTTTTGCGCAGCGCCGCGAAGCTGGCGGAGTCAATGTTGGAAACGGGGGATGGCTCCGATGGCTCGCTGCCAATCTGGCGCACGGTCACGTCCGCATCGTCGATTCTGTCGCGCACGTGCTCCATGACAGACAGGATACTGTCGCCGGGCAGGATGCGGAAGTTGACGAGCCCTTTGGCTTCGCTCGGCAGGACATTTTCCTTGACACCAGCCCGTAAGATCGTTGGCGCGGTGGTGGTGCGGATGAGCGCGTTTGTTGCAGGCTTCTCTTCGAGCCGAGAAAGGATCAGTGGCTCGAAGAGCCAGCGGTTCGCCAGAATCACGCGACGGGCAACCGTAATTTCAGGAAGCAGATATTCGAACATCGACGAAACCGGAACCCCCAGGGCCGCCGGCATCCGGTTGGTTCCCAGCCGATGTATGGCCCGGACGAGCTTGCCGATCGCCGTGCCGCGCGGCGGCATGGAGGAATGGCCGCCCTTGGCTCGTGCAGTCAATTCCAGGGTCAAATAGCCTTTTTCGGCAACGCCGATCAGGGCGACCGGCCTTTCCACGCCAGGCACGATGCCGTGGGTGACTGCCAAGCCCTCATCCAGGGTGAAGTGCAAGCGCACGCCGCGCTGCGCCAGCAGTTTGGCGATCCTGGCCGCGCCGCCCGCACCGCCGATCTCCTCGTCATGACCGAAGGCCAGGTAAACGGTGCGCTTCAGCGCGAAGCCCTGTCCCAGCAGGTATTCCACCGCTTCAAGGATACCCACTACTGAGAGTTTCATGTCCATGGTGCCACGGCCCCAGACGAAGCCGTCGGCGATGGCGCCCGAAAAGGGCGGATGGGTCCATTTCCCTTCCGTGCCCGGCTCGACCGGCACCACGTCCAGATGGGCCGCCAGCAAGATCGGCTTCAGCTTGGGATCGTTGCCTTCCCAGGTATACAGCAGGCTGTAATCGTTGATGATCTCCCGTTTCAAGGTCTTGTGCACCCTCGGGAAGCTGCGGGCGAGGAAGTCGCGCAGCCCGTGGAAGGCTTCCTCCGCGATCGGATCATTGGGGCCGTGGGAGACGGTGCGGAAGCGGACGGATTGGGCCAGGCGCTTCGCCGCCGCATCCTTGTCAATGGCGATGTCTTCTGCCGGCGGGATTTCCGGCAGCGGGGGAGGGCCGATCCGCAGCGTATTGACCGCGAGCACGACGAGCAGGATCACGACCAACCCCGCGATGCCCAGGATGATTTTACGGGTCATTGGCCCTCTCC
>JBHIDD010000403.1:0-1599 GCA_046759925.1 Kiloniellaceae bacterium | reverse complement strand
ATCGACGAACTCGGGACCGAAGCGGCGGCCGCAGAACCCGGCGACGGTTTCCTCTTCGCGGCTCCCGTTGGCTGGCACCAGGATCTCGGCCAGCATCCGAAGCCGCGCCCCAAGCGAGAGATAGTCCGACGTGAGGAAACCGAGCGGATGGGTGGCGATCCGGTGGAGACCGCCCGCGCGCGCCAAATAGCGGTAGCGCACGCCGGAACCGAGCGCACAGCGCAGCCCGTCGAGGCCGAACGATTTCGACAGCGCGGCGGCAACCGGCGATGCGGCGGCAACCGAACTCGGCCCGTGCTCCATCAGGAAGCCGCCGATGCGCTCGGAGACGGCGTTGCCCCCGGGGCGGACCTGGCGCTCCAGGACCACGACCCGGCGGCCCCGGCAGATCAGCCCGTGGGCCGTGGCGAGGCCCGAGATACCGCCGCCGATCACGGCCACGTCGATCGTCATGTCTTCTCGTCCGTTGGCGCCGGGTCCGGGCCCTGGGGCGTCCCGGGGGGCGCCATGCGCGCCAGCCGAGCCGGCGGTCCGGCCGCGCCGAAGCGCCGCCGGGCCAGGGCCTGCAGCAGCTCCGCGGTGACCGCGGTCACGCCCATGTCCCGCGCATGGTCTTCGGCCCGGCGCTTGACGAAGCGACGGATAAAGGGCGGCACGCGTTGCAACCGCGCCTTGGCCTCCGGGGTCCAGGCGATGTCCTCCGTCGGGTCGGGTAGGGGCTCGATCACCGCGCCGCCGCGCGGCCGATAACCGCACAGGAAATCCTCGCCCATCAGATCGCCGAACCTTGCCAGCGGCCTGGCCCGGCAGCCGCCGCAGAGCTTGGCGTACTCGCAGGCGCCGCAGCGACCCTTGAGCTTCGGCGCGCGCAACCGCGCGAACAGCGGCGCTGCGCGCCACAGATCGGTAAAACCGCGTTCCCGGATCGAGCCGACCGAGGTCTCCATATAGGGACAGGGCGTCAGCTCGCCCTCGGGGGTCACCCGGCAATAGCGCGTCCCCGCCAGGCAGCCACCGGCCTCGTAGCCGTGCACGCGGGTAACCGGCAGCGGCGGGTCCAGCTCGAGCGCCATGCGCTTGAAGTGGGGCGCGCAGCGCGGCCGCACCAACAGCTCGGGCTCGTCGCGCGCCGCCTCGGCGAGGCGGCGCAGCACCCGCTCGTAGACCTCGCCGGAAACGTTCGTCACGGTCTCGCCGCGCCCGGTGCAGACGAGGAAGAAGACGTTCAAGACCGCGGCGCCGGCCGAGCGCGCGAAGCCGATCATGTCGTCGAGCTCGTGGGCGTTGTCGTCGGTCACCGAGAAGTGGATCTGGAACATGAGGCCGGCGCGCCGGCAGGCGTCGATCCCGGCCATGGTCTTCTCCCAGGCGCCGGCAATCCCGCGGAAGCCGTCGTGATAGGCGGGCGACAGGGAGTCGAGGCTGATGCCGACGGCCTGCACGCCGGCCTCCCGAAGCCGCGCCACCGCGCGCGGGTCGAGCCGGGTCCCGTTGGTGCCGACGACCGTCATCAGGCCGCGCCGCGCCGCCTGGCGGGCAATCTCGAAGATGTCGGGGCGCAACAGCGGCTCGCCGCCGGTCAGCACCACCATGGTCTCG
>JBHIDD010000402.1:0-1613 GCA_046759925.1 Kiloniellaceae bacterium | reverse complement strand
CGCGGCGGTCAGGATCGCCGCCGAGATGGTCGCCGAGGGCCTGATCAGCGAGGCCGAGGCGGTCGCCCGCATCGAGCCGGGTTCGCTCGACCAGCTCCTGCATCCGACGCTCGACCCGCGAGCCGAGCGCCGGGTCGTCGCCCGGGGCCTGCCGGCCTCGCCGGGCGCGGCCTCGGGCGGCATCGTGTTTTCCGCCGAGGCCGCCGAGGCCAAGGGTGGGGCCGGCGACAAGGTCATCCTCTGCCGGGTCGAGACCTCGCCCGAGGACATCCACGGCATGCACGCCGCCCAGGGGATCTTGACCACGCGCGGCGGCATGACCAGCCACGCCGCCGTCGTCGCGCGCGGCATGGGTCGGCCCTGCGTGACGGGCGCGGGCGAGCTGCGCATCGACGTGAAGTCCGGCGTCGTGCGGGCCGGCGACATGGAGTTGAAGGAGGGCGACCTGATCACCATCGACGGGGCGACCGGCGAGGTCATGCTGGGCCAGGTGCCGACCATCCAGCCCGAACTCTCCGGCCACTTCGGGACGCTCATGGGCTGGGCCGACAGGGCCCGCAAGCTCAAGGTGCGGGCCAACGCGGAGACCCCGATCGATGCCGCGACCGCGCGCCGCTTCGGCGCCGAGGGCATCGGGCTGTGCCGCACCGAGCATATGTTCTTCGATGCCGGGCGCATCGTTGCCGTGCGCGAGA
Organism: Kiloniellaceae bacterium; assembly: GCA_046759925.1. Lineage (GTDB taxonomy): Bacteria > Pseudomonadota > Alphaproteobacteria > Kiloniellales > J153 > JBHIDD01. The sequence goes on along the minus strand of JBHIDD010000402.1, from coordinate 918 downwards.
TGATCCTGGCAAACGCGCCCGAGGAACGGCGCAGGGCGCTCGCCAAGATCCTGCCCATGCAGCGCCAGGACTTCGTCGAGCTGTTCCAGATCATGCGGGGGCTTCCGGTCACGGTCCGGCTGCTCGATCCGCCCTTGAACGAGTTCCTGCCCCACGGCGAGGCCGAGATGGCCGAGGTGGCCGAGGCCGCAGGCGTTTCGCTCGAACGCATGCGCGCGCGGAAGCTGAAGCTGGACGAGTCGAATCCGATGCTCGGCCATCGGGGCTGCCGGCTGGGGATCACCTATCCCGAGATCTACGAGATGCAGGCCCGCGCCATCTTCCAGGCGGCGGCGCAGGTCGCCAAGGAGACCGGCGAGACGGTCGAGCCGGAGATCATGATTCCCCTGGTGGCGATCCGCAAGGAGTTCGAGATCCTGAAAGACCTGGTGGATACCGTGGCCCGGGAGGTGATCGAGGCCGAAGGGGTCGAACTCAAGTACCTGGTCGGCACCATGATCGAACTGCCGCGCGCCTGCCTGCTGGCCGGCGAGATCGCGAAGTCGGCCGAGTTCTTCAGCTTCGGGACCAACGACCTGACCCAGACCACCTATGGGCTGTCGCGCGACGATGCGGGGAGCTTCCTGGGCACCTACGAGCAGCGCGGCATCATCACCCAGGACCCCTTCATCTCGCTCGATGCCGAGGGCGTCGGCGAGCTGGTGCGGCTCGGCGTCGAGCGGGGCCGGAAGATGCGCCCGGATCTCAAGCTCGGCATCTGCGGCGAGCACGGCGGCGACCCGGCCTCGATCCACTTCTGCCAGCGCGTCGGGCTCGACTACGTCTCCTGCTCGCCCTACCGGGTGCCGATCGCCCGCCTCGCGGCGGCCCAGGCGGCGCTGGCGGAAAAGGGTTGAGCCAGCGCGAAAACCGGCCGGG
>JBHIDD010000401.1:0-1625 GCA_046759925.1 Kiloniellaceae bacterium | reverse complement strand
TAGGGCTCTTTCAAACTGTCCGCTTTCCCTGACGGCACGTCAGACGAGAAACTTCAACTCGCTGCCGTGTGCTGCCGCCTCGGCACGCTCGCGCGCCGTCATGGTCCGTGCTTCCGGGAGCGGCGTGCCGGCGGGGGTACGTGGAAGAGAGTTAGAACGTGCGTTGGCCACCGAGTAGATATCGTCCCGGCGCATGCCGATGTCTCGCAGTATTCCGTCATCAAGCGCCATGAGTTCGCGGATTGCGATCCGTCGCTTGTGCCAGCGTAGGATTGCGTCCGCCGCCGAGCGGACGACGTTGATCGCGGACGTGAGACCCTTGCCAAACAAGTGCACCAGGTCTTGGGCTTCGTGGTGCATCGCCAAGTTCCGGTACATTGTCAGATCCTCCTTATCGTGTTTAAGCAGGGCTTAGTCATCTACCCATGTGTTCAATGTCGCCGCGTAAGGAGATACACCGAGAATATACTGTTGACAAACGACTAATCCTCATACTACGGCTTAGGAAACCTAAGTCTCAAGCGATGGCCAGAAGGTTGCCTCCACTTAACGCTCTTAGGGCTTTCGAAGCCGCCGGGCGACATTTGAGCTTCACCAAAGCCGCGGAGGAGTTGAACGTGACTGCCGCGGCTGTCAGCCATCAGGTAAAGGCACTTGAGGACTATCTCGGTGTGCAGCTGTTCCGTCGCCTCACCCGGGGCCTATTGCTCACGGATGCAGGGCAGACCTGTTTGCCGGGGCTAAAGGAGAGCTTTGATGGGTTGGCTGCCGCCGTCGAGCGTCTCCGCGGACTGGAGGAGCGTGGCGCCCTTACGATTAGCGTGGCGCAGTCCTTCTCGGCGAAGTGGTTGGTGCCGCGTCTCGACCGGTTTCACAAGGCCTATCCCGACATTGATGTTCGCATCTTCTCGACGAGTCGTCTTGTCGATTTCGCGCGCGATGACGTTGACCTCGCTATCCGCTACGGTTTGGGCCGGTGGCCGGGCCTACGAATCGACCTGCTGCGCACTGAGGAGATATTTCCGGTCTGCAGCCCGGCGTTGCTCGAGGGGCCACACCCGCTGAAGGTGCCGGAGGATCTGCGTTGGCATACGCTGCTCCACGACGCCTTGTTCAAGACCGTTTTTGGCGATGACGCCCAGGACTGGCGCACGTGGCTTCAGGCCGCCGGTGTCAGCGATATCGACCCGACGCGCGGCCCGAGTTTGAGCCCTTTGAGCATGGTGATTCAGGCGGCGATCGACGGCCAGGGAGTGGCCCTTGGCCGGAGCGTTCTCGTCGAGGCGGATCTCGCCGACGGCCGTCTGGTCAAGCCGTTCGAGCTCACGATCCCGGTCGATTATGCCTATTACGTCGTTTCCCCCGAGACGGCGGCGGGACGGCCAAAGGTCGCCGCCTTCCGCGAATGGATAATGGAAGAGGCCGGGAGACAACAAGCACCCACTCTACCAGCTGTTCAGTGACAACCCCGTTCGGAGTTATCTGCCATAGGCCTTCCGCCCTTGACGACGCTCGCAAGCAAACAAATCGCCGCTTGGGATGCCGGTCGGCGACGTGTTAAGGGCACGGTACGGAAATCAGTAAAATAAATACTGTGCCATTCCATGAAGAAGATTTCACCACAG
>JBHIDD010000400.1:0-1638 GCA_046759925.1 Kiloniellaceae bacterium | reverse complement strand
ACGCCGAGCGGCACCCGCCGGGTGTAGTTGAGATAGGGGCCGCCGAAGGGCGGCACCGGCGTCTCGTCGGTGCGGGCGACCGCGCCGAAATACTCGTACCACTCCGGCAGACGGGCGAGCTGTGCCTTCATCTCGCGGATTGGCCGGCCGGTCTGGTCCACCTCGACCGAGACGAGGTTGGGCAGACGCTCTGCGAGCAGCACCGCCACTCGGTTCAGAACGCGGGCGCGCTCGGCGCCGGAGGTCGACCCCCAGCGCTCGAAGGCGCGGGCGGCGGCCGCAACGGCTCGATCGACATCGATCCCATCCCCCTCCGAGACCTCGGCAATCACCTCCTCGGTCGCCGGATTCTCGACCGGGAAGGTCTTGCCGGAGGCCGCGGGAACGTATTCCCCGCCGACAAACATCAAATAGGCCGGCGAGCTGGTCATGGAGCACCTCCGAATAGGCTTTGAATGACTTGGTCGCTAGTCATCACCCAGCCCAAAGCGGTCCTAATGCACAGCAGGGCCGCCGTGTGCAGTTCCGGCCCGTCCATGGTGCCGACGCAGTCTTCCACTACGATGGGGGCGTAGTCACGCACATTAGCGGCGGCCACAGTGCACAAGACGCAGCTGTTGGTGTTGACGCCCGTGATCAAGAGCGTGTTCACTCCATGCGTTCTCAGGAGGAAATCGAGGTCGGTGCCAATGAAGCAATCATAGCGCTTTTTTGTGTCAACGACCCAGTCGCGCGCCTCATCATAAAGCGACGCGATGATCTCGCACCCAACCGATCCTTCTAGGTTGTGCCGTTCTACGTTCCTTCGCGTGGCATTGGGGTCGTCGGCACGCGCCCGCCAGAACGGGTTCGCCCGGATTTCGGACACGTCACGGTAGGATGTCACCAGGTGGATGACAGGCACTCCCCGTTCGCGGCAGCGCTCGAACAAGCGCCCGCTCGCCTCGATCAGGCGCGTGGCGACTTCGGCCGCCACGGGCATGGTGGCAACGGCGGGATCCAGGTGTCCCCGGTGGCAGTCGATTGCGACGACCGCTGGCCTGACACTGTCAACGCCGATATCCATGGTGCCTTCCCGGCTAGCTTGCCGTGGTCGAAACCTCGCTTCCGCTCCGCCAGACCGCTGGACGGTCGGCCTTGCCACAGCTCGCCTCGTGCATAGCCTCGCTCCTCGACCCGACTAAAACCCCACCACCCGCGGCAACCACATCACAAGTCCCGGAACATAGGTCACGATAATCAAAGCGAGGATGGCAATGCCGATGAACGGTATGACGCTGCGGACCACCTCGATATAGGGGACCTTGAACGTCGTGATGCCGATAAAGATGTTGAGACCGAAGGGCGGGGTGATCATCCCGATGGCCACGTTCATGACGATCACCGCGCCAAGGTGAATCGGGTCAACCCCTGCCGCCTGAGCGGCCGGAAAGACCAGCGGGCTCAGGACGATGAGCGCCGAATTCGGATCGATAAACATGCCGGCCACCAGAAAGACAACGTTGATAAGTAACAGAACCGTAACCGTCGAGCTACCCGCCAGCAGTTTCGTTATCTGCTGCGGGATTTGCTCTAGGGTGAGGTAGAAAGTCATCATGGACCCGGCGGCGACTAAGATCAGGAGCGTGGATATGACGG
>JBHIDD010000399.1:0-1686 GCA_046759925.1 Kiloniellaceae bacterium | reverse complement strand
GTCGGGAACGCTTGCCGATGGGTCCCCATCGCCCGCGCGTCCCCTCCTGCCGAGGGAACGGGAAACGCGATCGTATGGTGCGCGAAATCGTGAAAGTAAGTACTGGTCACGGCGCACGTCCCGTCAAGCGGAAAGAGGCGATATCGGGGCGCGCGACGATTTCCCTGACCAGGGTCAGCAGGGGCGTGGCGGTCAGGGGATATTCGGTCTCGATCGGCCCTGCCTCCTTGAGGGCCGCATACGCGCCGTCCGCGTAGTACGCGGCCAAAAGCAGGTCGTCGTCGGATTTGAACGGGCCGCGCTCGCGGCGGATGCGCTCAAGCGCCGGCTCCAGGAGCGCGCCCGGGCGGCGCGTGACCGGCTCGGCCCCGTTGCCGATGCGATCGAAAAGATCGGGGTCGATCGGTCCGGGGACCTCGCCGTAGTAGCCGAGGACGTACTTGCGCACCTCGTCGGGCACGGTCGCGTACCGCTTGCCGCCCATGACGTTCAGCACCGCCTGGGTGACGATGTACTGGGCGAACGGACTGACCACGATGGGATAGCCGAGGTCCGCGCGCACCCGCCCCGCCTCCTCCAGGATCTCGTCGAGGCGATGCTCGATGCCGAGGGGAGCGAGCTGCGCCTTGAGGTTGGAGATCATGCCGCCGGGTACGTGGTGGTGGAAATGGAAGGCATCGAACTCACTGGGAGAGCCGACCGGCTTTCCCTCGCGCCCGGCAATGTAGGCCAAACGGTCGGCCGCGGCCTTCACGCAGTCGAGGTCGAGGTCGACGCCGAATCCCTGGCGCCTGGCGTTGGACACAAACAATTCCGTGGGCGGATGGGAGGCCCCGTTGGCCATGGTGGAGGTAGCCGTGTGCACCACGTCGGCCCCCTGCTCGATCGCCCTGAACGCCACATAGGGCCCGAGTCCGGAGAGGCAATGGGTATGAATCTGCAGGGGCAGCCGGCCACAGGCCTTCTTCGCCGCCGGAATCAGGGTGGCGACGCGCTCCGGCGTCAGCAGGCCGCTGGGATCCTTGAGGAACACGGCATCGACGCCGAGCTTCACCAGGTCCCGGATCTTCTTCGTGTAATAGGTGTCGGTGTGCACCGGGCTATGGGTATAGACGAAGCCGCCGACCACATAGAGACCGGCCTTCCTGGCCGCCCGCACCGGCACTTCGAGGTTGCGGATGTCGTTCAACGCGTCGTAGGTCGTGTGATACCGGATCCCGTTCGCGAAGATGCGCTCGGCGGTGAGCTCGACGACATCGTCGGGAAACATCTCGAACGTAAACAGGCTCTGGCCGCGGTGGTGAACGATCAAAGGCGTCTTCTTGACCCAACCGCTGAGGATGCGCATGCGTTCCCACGGGTCCTCGCGAAGGAACCGGACGCAGACGTCGAACACGGCGCCGCCGACCAGGTCGATCGCTTCGAAACCCGCTTCGTCCAGCAGGGGCGCCACCTCCCGCATCATCGCCGTGGTCATCCGGGTGGCCCACAGGCACTGGTGGGCGTCGCGAAGAGTCACGTCGATCAGGGATATCTTTCGGCCGCCACCCATCTCAATGAACCGTCTCCTGCCCGACCCGGCGGGCGTGAACGTCGGCCCCGGCGCACTCGGCGCGGACGAGGCGCCGGGCGATCGCACCACGGTTGGCAATTAGGACGCGCCGCACGTCGATGGCCTTTTCCCAA
>JBHIDD010000398.1:0-1691 GCA_046759925.1 Kiloniellaceae bacterium | reverse complement strand
CAGTTCCGCTCGGTCGACGTGCTGATGATCGACGACGTTCAGTTCATCTCGGGCAAGGACTCGACCCAGGAGGAGTTCTTCCACACCTTCAACGCGCTGGTGGATCAGAACCGACAGGTGGTGATCTCGGCCGACAAGTCGCCGTCCTACCTGGAGGGCATCGAGGAACGCATGAAGTCCCGGCTCGGCTGGGGCCTGGTGGCCGACATCCACCCCACCACCTACGAGCTCAGGCTCGGCATCCTGCAGGCCAAGGCCGAGCAGCTCAAGGTCGAGGTCGCGCCCAAGGTGATGGAGTTCCTGGCCCACAAGATTACCTCCAACGTGCGCGAGCTCGAGGGGGCGCTCAATCGAATCGTGGCCCACGCCACCCTGATCGGCCGTGCGATCACCCTGGAATCGACCCAAGAGGTGCTGCACGACCTGTTGCGGGCGAACGACCGGCGGGTCACCATCGAGGAGATCCAGCGCCGGGTCGCCGAGCACTTCAACATCCGGCTGTCCGACATGCACTCGGCGCGACGCGCCCGCGCCGTAGCGCGCCCCAGACAGGTTGCCATGTACCTGGCCAAACAGCTCACCTCTCGCTCGCTGCCCGAGATCGGCCGCAAGTTCGGCGGACGTGACCACACCACGGTCATGCACGCCGTGCGCAAGGTCGAGGAACTGCGCGTCATCGACAACGGATTCGCCGAGGACGTCGAGCTTCTTCGGCGGATGCTGGAAGGCTGAGGCGCGGCGCCGTGCCCGGCCCCAGCCGCGGGCCGCGCGGATTACGGAATAAGGTGATGATTCAAGCGCCTTATGCTATAATTCGCACCCGCATGCAGGGACGTTCCGACGCCGGTTGAAAGCCGCGCCGGATGGTCGCTCCGCGGGGCTGGGCATGGCCCTGATTCTCACCGATAATGTGATTCTCGTCAGCCAAAGAACGTCCCATGAAACTAACCATCGAACGCGCGGCGCTATTGCGGTCGCTGGCCCATGTGCAAAGCGTGGTGGAACGCCGGACCACCATCCCGATCCTGTCCAATGTCTTGCTCGAAAGCGAGGAGGGCTGGCTGCGCTTGACCGCCACCGACATGGATATCGCCATCATCGACCGGGCCGAGGCCGAGGTCGGCCAGGCCGGCGCCGTCACGGTGCCCGCCCACACCCTTTACGACATCGTGCGCAAGCTGCCCGAGGGCAGCCAGGTCGAGCTCGACGGCGCCAGCGAAGCGGACCGTCTGGTGCTGTGTGCCGGCCGCTCGAGGTTCACCCTCCAGACATTGCCGAAGGAGGACTTCCCGGTGATGGCGGAAGGCGAGTTGTCGCATCGCTTCGAGATGCCGGCGGCCGATCTGCGCACGCTCATCGACCGCACCAGATTTGCCATATCCACCGAGGAAACCCGGTACTACCTGAACGGAATCTATCTCCACACGGCGGAAAACGAGGGCGTTGCCGTGCTGCGCGCGGTGGCCACCGACGGCCACCGGCTGGCCCGCGCCGAGATGCCGTTGCCCGAGGGCGCCGCCGGGATGCCGGGGGTGATCGTGCCGCGCAAGACGGTCGGCGAGCTGCGCAAGCTTCTCGAAGAGGCGAGCGAGCCGATTTCGGTGGCGTTGTCCGACACCAAGATCCGCTTCGATTGCCAGGGAGCGGTGCTCACCTCCAAGCTCATCGACGGCACCTTCCCCGAATACGAG
>JBHIDD010000397.1:0-1708 GCA_046759925.1 Kiloniellaceae bacterium | reverse complement strand
GCGACGTGACGCGCAAACGCAAGCTGCTCGAAAAGCAGAAGGCCGGCAAGAAGCGCATGCGCCAGATCGGCAACGTGGAGATCCCCCAGTCCGCCTTCCTGGCCGCCCTCAAGATAGCCGACGATTAGCGCTCGCGTTGCCGGGAGACGCCGCGAAACCGTGACGCACCCGTCCCCGGGGAAACGAAAAAGCACGACTCCCGGCGGATATCGCACCCCGGTTGGGATTACCGTACCGCAGCGATTCCGCAACCAGGGAAGGAGATGCTTCCATGTGCGACCATCAAGACCATCGTCGCGAAGCCGACGCGGCGCGCCTCGGGCGCCGTGCGTTCCTGAAAACCGGCGCCGCCGCCGGGGCGGCGATTGCCGCCGCATCGGCCGGCCCGGCGGTTGCCGCGACCGATGACCCCTATGCCCCGCCGGAGAAGGGCGCGCTGCCCGAGACCGGCTTCCAGCTGCGCCGCGCGCGCGCCGCGCTGGTGGTGACAGATCCGCAGGTCGATTTCCTGAGCCCCAAGGGCGTGACCTGGAAGGTCGTCGGCGCAAGCGTGCAGAAGCACGGTACGGTGGGCAACATCGAGCGCCTCTTCGCGGCCGCCAAGCAGGCCGGCCTGACGGTGGCGATCTCGCCGCACTACTACTATCCGACCGACCACGGCTGGCGCTTCGGCGGCCCGCTCGAGAAACTGATGCATGCCATCGGCATGTTCGACCGGGCGAGCCCTTACAAGATGGACGGCTTCGACGGCTCGGGCGCCGACTTCATGCCGGAGTACAAGGCGTACATCCACGACGGCAAGACCGTCATCTGCTCGCCGCACAAGGTCTACGGTCCGGAGGCCAACGACCTCGTCCTGCAGCTGCGCAAGGCCCGGGTCGACCAGGTGATTCTGGCCGGGATGTCGGCCAACCTCTGCGTCGAGTCGCACTTGCGGGAACTGCTCGAGCAGGGCTTCGAGGTGGCGGTGGTCAAGGACGCGACCGCGGCGGCCATGCTGCCGGAAGGCGACGGCTATCTCGCGGCGATCATAAACTACCGCTACATCGCCAATGCGCTGTGGTCGACCGACCAGGCGGTCGCGGAGATCACCGGCAAGGCCTGAACGGGTTTCCGAGGGCCTCCTTGGCCGGTCGGCCGGCCCCGCCGGCATCCGTTACGCGGCACCCGGCGGGGCGCGGCATGGCGGCTGCGCCCGGGCCGACAGAGGCCGTGCTCTTGCAGACCCGCGGCTATTTCCTGAAACGCCATTTGCGCCGGCGCAGAGCCCGCCTATGGCCGAGCAGGACGAGGAGGACCCCCGGCACGGCGAGAATCAGCGCGGCCGGCCAGTGCAAGGCGCCGGCAATGACCGGATCCCACAGCGGGGGCCAGACGTAGCGCTCGATGACGGCCTGCACCAGGTTCAGGCTCGGCGCGTCGATCTGATACCAAAGCTCGCCGGCGGGTCGCAGCCGGAATTCGCCGGTTACGGCCGCGTCCAAGGCCTCCCAGCCCGCCTCCGCGGAGGCGGCCAGGATCAAGAGCCAGCCGAGAACGGCTCCGACGATGCGCATCGTCGCTCCAAGGGCGGCGCCCAGGGATCAGGCGCGCGAAACCGAATCGCAAGCGTAACAGTTTGTCTGGTCTGCGGCCAAGACCGGCCACCGGCCGGCGGTAATGTCACGAGTTTTGTGTCAGCAGGAAAGGGGTACTGACTCCCTGATTG
>JBHIDD010000396.1:0-1733 GCA_046759925.1 Kiloniellaceae bacterium | reverse complement strand
TCCTCTTTTAAAATCCGTTCCATTTTCAAATATTACTGTTCCACCGAACTCCGCATTTGAAAAGCTAGTAACATCCGAAAATGTGACGGATCGAAATATTGCTGAACCGACAAATGTGGCATCATCAAATTTCGCTTTACCGGGGACAGTGGTTCGATAAAACCTAAAGCCGCCCCCAAACTTAGCCTGAATTATTCGTCGCGGTGTGAAGATTTATGCGGTGAGCGTAGACTAACCCATTGATATGGCGTAGGATTTCTGGTGTCAAAGCCATTCCCACGTCAACCGGAAAACCTACGGCTCACCATGACCGAGACTATCGCCTATCTACCTGGTTTGTCACCTGTCTGTGGCAAGGAATTGTGCGCCCGCTTCGATGGCGGACGGCTGTCGTCGGACGGCGGCGTTTTGTTTTTTGCCGGGATCGAGAAGCGGCTCGGGATTGCCGATCTTCTGGCGAGTTGCGTGGCCGACGAACGCGATCCCGCGAGCACGACCCACTCTTACGCCGACATGATCCGGGCGCGGATGTTTGCCATTGCCTGCGGTTACGAGGATTGCGACGATCTCGATGGCTTACGTTTCGATCCGGCGTTCAAGCTCGCCTGCGGGCGCTTATCCGAAACCGGCAACGACTTGATGTCGCAACCGACTTTATCGCGGTTGGAGAACGCGCCGTCGTGGCGCGAGCTGGCGCGCATGGGGTTGTCACTGATCGACCTGTTCTGTGCCAGTTTCAAGACCGTGCCGGCGCGCATCGTCCTCGATATCGACGACACCGATGATACCGTTTACGGGGGTCAGCAGCTTTCGTTGTTCAACGCCCATTACGACGACTATTGCTTCCAGCCCATCCATATCTTCGAGGCCGCCAGCGGCAAGCCCGTGCTCTCGCTCTTGCGCCCGGGCAAACGGCCCTCCGGCGCGGAGGCGGCCGTTGTTCTGCGCCACGTCATCCGCCGCATCCGGCGCAATTGGCCCCGGGTTATGATCACCGTGCGCGGCGACGGCCATTACGGCACGCCGGAGGTCATGGAACTGCTGGAAGATCAGGGTTGCGGCTACATCCTCGGCCTTCCCGGCAACGCCCGCCTGAACGAGATTGGCCAGGCATGGGCCGAGGACGTGGCGGTGCGCCGGGCGCACCAGGAAAAGGGCAAAGTGCGCCGCTTCTTCCAAACCACCTACCGGGCCAAGAGCTGGTCACGGGAACGCACGGTGACCGCTCGCGTCGAGGCGACCGCGAAGGGCTCCGACATCCGCTTCATTGTCACCAACCTGCCGGGCCGGGCCAAGGTGCTCTACGAGAAGGTCTATTGCGCCCGCGGCCGGATGGAGAACATGATCAAGGACCACAAACGCTACACCAGGTCCGACCGCACCTCCTGCCACCGCTGGGAAGCCAACCAGTTCCGCCTCTTCCTCCACACCGGCGCCTACTGGCTGTTGCATCAGTTGCGCCAGGCCGCGCCGCGCCGCTCTCTCTGGCGCCTGGCCACCTTCGAAACGCTCCGCCGGGCCTTCCTCAAAATCGCCGTGCGCATCGAGGAACTCAAATCCCGCCTGCGCATCGCCCTGCCTTCGGCCTACCCCTATCAGCAAGCCCTTATATCGATGGCGGGCCGTATCTCTGCCCAAGGCCCCTAACCCACGCGGCACTGGCCGCCGGACGAGCCCCGAACGTCAACCCTCAACCGCTTTTGAAAATCTCCTCCGAAAATCGCCGTCAACCC
>JBHIDD010000395.1:0-1735 GCA_046759925.1 Kiloniellaceae bacterium | reverse complement strand
GCGGAAGAGATCCTTGCCGCCGCGTGATTGCTTCGAAGGTTCCATCGGAAAACACCAGGAATCGTGGCTTCAGGCATCGCTTCCCGGCATTTTCCAACATTCCGATTCCCAAGGGAATCCTTCAAATTCAAAACCTTCCAACTTTTTCAGGGCGGACTAATTAAATAAAATTTAGGGCCCTTTGCCCTAACACGTCGATTTGAGTGGTTTTGCGCTAGGGCGCCTAGCACTACTTTGGCATTTTAACGGATTATTAAGGCTTTGGGTTTGATGCTCTGCGCTTCTGAGCTGGAGGAGCGTGGGATGTCGGACTGGAATGACGATCTGTCTCAATGGCTTGCACCGTTTCTGGCGCGGTTGGGGCATAAAGCACGGCGTAAGATGTGCCCGCTCTATGTGGCGGGCCTGCTCGGCCCGGGCGAGCGCAAGAGCATGGAGCCAATGGCAGCGCGCGTGGCAGCGGGCCGATATGACCGCCTCCATCACTTCATTTCGGACGGTGTATGGGACCCCGAGCCGCTCGAGGACGAGCTTGGCGTTCAGGCCGACATGCTTGTCGGCGGCGCAGATGCGGTTCTCGTCATTGACGACACGGCGTTACCGAAGAAAGGGCAGCACTCTGTCGGGGTGGCGCCACAGTACGCAGGTGTCCTGGGCAAGCGGGCTAACTGCCAGTCACTCGTTTCGCTCACACTGGCCAGGGATGAGGTTCCGGTTGCCGTAGGCCTGAGGCTGTTCCTGCCCCAGAGCTGGACAGATGATCCGGCCCGCCTCGCCAGCGCCGGTGTGCCGAAAGCCTTTCAGGTCAATCGAACGAAGCCGCAGATCGCGCTCGCCGAGATCGACCGCATCATGGGCGCTGGTGTTCGCTTCGGCACGGTCCTGGCTGATGCCGGATATGGCTTGTCGGCACCGTTTCGGCAGGGGTTGAGCGCCCGGGGCCTGACGTGGGCTGTTGGTATTCCGCGCCATCAGAAGGTCTATCCGGCGGACGTCGCTGTCGTCTTTCCGGTCGCCGGGCGCGGGCGACCCCGCAAAAACGCCATTCCCGATGTCCTGTCCGTGCCCGCCGATGCCATGCTCGCCGAGGCAAACTGGGCGGAACTGAGCTGGCGGATCGGAACCAAGGGACCTCTCAAGGCCCGGTTTGCCGCGGTTCGCATCCGCATCGCCGATGGACCGCCACAGCGCATCCATGACAAGGGGCAACAGCACATGCCGGGAGAAGAGGCCTGGTTGATCGGCGAACACCGCGCATCAGGCGAGTACAAATACCACCTTGCCACGCTGCCCGCTGACGCCGATCTGAAGACGCTGGCCGCAACCGTCAAGGCACGATGGAGCTGCGAACAGGCTCATCAGCAAATGAAGGAAGAACTGGGCCTCGACCATTTCGAGGGCCGATCCTGGCAGGGGCTGCACCGTCATGCCCTCATGGTGATGATTGCCTATGCCTTCCTGCAACACAGCCGTCTCAACGCCGCCAAGGGGGAAAAAAACAAACCGCTGCGGCCCGCCTCAGCCGACGCTCCCAGCCGTTCGACGCGCCGTCGTTGCCGCACTCGCGCGACCTCAAATGCCCATGCGATGTCCCCGTTGCCGTATGAGGCTCCAAAATCGCAGCCCATAAATCTGCCAAAGTAGTGCTAGAGCGGAACCGTCCGCCACCAGATGATTAGCGCCAGCGCCCCGGCCCCGGCGCCCAGGGTGTTGGCCCCGTAGAGTAGGGCGACTC
>JBHIDD010000394.1:0-1736 GCA_046759925.1 Kiloniellaceae bacterium | reverse complement strand
GAAAATTGTGCCCGGATTCAATCAACTTTCTATTACTCTAGCGATCTTCTAGTCTGGTGATCGTGTCGTCGGTATTCACCCCCCGCCTGGTACCCTATAAGGCGCCCGGGGGTGAAAGCAATTGAAATCCTGGCTAAATCTCCGTTACCAGCGCGGCGGCCGCCACGGCCGGGACTACCGCGAGGGAGGTGGCGACCGCGTCGACGCACCCCGGGGAGCCGCCCGCCCCGGCGAAAAAAGACCCCGGCTCGTTTTGGGGGGAAGTCGAGCCGGGGCCGGGTGCGACCGGGGCGTGTTGCCACGCGCCCGATGCTTGGAGCACCCCTATTGGACCTATCTCGAAGCACGGGCGCGGCAAGCCCCCTCGCGGCGTCGCCTCGGCGCCGTCAAAGGCCGATCCGTCGCACGGCAAGCAGCCTCCGGACACACGCCAATGCGCCGAGAGAAGAAACCCCTGCAAGGGTTTGATAAAAAAAAGAAATGGTCGGAGCGAGTGGATTCGAACCACCGACCCCCAGTCCCCCAGACTGGTGCGCTACCAGGCTGCGCCACGCTCCGACCGCGGGCCGGCGGCATCGCGCCGCCGGCGCTGCGCACTATACCGGGGCCGCTGCCCCGAGGCAACGCGTCACGAGCCGCGCTTGAGCATCTGTTGCACGGCGACGAGTTCGTTCAGCACGTCCTCGACCGTGGCCCGCCGCTCCGGTGAAAGACCGGATGGTGCGGCGGCCTCCGCGGCGCGCGTGGGCGCCGCCCCGTCGCCCGGCTCGGTCTTGGCGGCCCCCTCGCGCAGGAGCTTCTGCACCCCCTTGATGGTGTAGCCGTCGTTGTAGAGCAATGTCTTGATACGCCGCAAAAGGGCGATGTCCTCGGGCCGGTAGTAGCGCCGCCCGCCGCCCCGCTTCAACGGCTTGATCTGCGAAAACTTGGTTTCCCAGAAGCGCAGCACGTGCTGCGGCACGTCGAGCTCGCCGGCGACTTCGCTGATCGTTCGGAAGGCCGCCGCGGACTTTCCGCCGCGGCGTTCGGGCCCAGTCTCCGATGGCACGCTCGCCATGGTCAGCGGTCACTCCCTGAAACCGACCTGTTGATGCGGTTCTTCAGTACGTGAGACGCACGGAACACCAGGACGCGCCGCGGCAGAATCGGCACCTCTTCCCCGGTCTTCGGGTTGCGGCCGATGCGCTGCGCCTTCTGACGCACCGAGAACGTACCGAACGACGACACCTTCACCGGCTCGCCTTTCGACAGAGTGCTGCTGACCTCATCGAGTACGCTTTCGACCAGCTGAGCCGACTCGTTGCGCGAAAGCCCGACCTCCTGATACACGGCCTCAGTGAGGTCCGCGCGCGTGATCGTCTTCCCAGCCATTTTTGTATATCCTCCCAGAGCCTCGACGGAAACGTAACGCCACAAAGAAAAACCGTCAATATCAAAGGGATGGGATAATTCGCTCAAGCGCCGCCGCGCCGCCGCCCTCACCAACGGATGAGGGCCGACCCCCAGGTGAAGCCGCCGCCCATTCCCTCGACCAAGACCAGGTGGCCCGGCTGAATCCGCCCGTCGTCGACGGCCTCGGCGAGCGCCAGCGGAATCGAGGCGGCCGATGTGTTGGCGTGCCGCTCGATGGTATAGATCACCTTGTCCTCCGACAACCCGAGCTTGCGCGCCGTCGCGTCGATGATGCGCTTGTTGGCCTGGTGCGGCACGAGCCAGTCGATCTCGCTCGCGCGCAA
>JBHIDD010000393.1:0-1752 GCA_046759925.1 Kiloniellaceae bacterium | reverse complement strand
GGGCGGCCGGCGGCACGACCGCGCGTGAGTGCCCAAGGATGGCCCGGCAAGGCGTCGTAACGCGTCTCACCAGATCAAGGGAATCAAGCGCCATCTGGTCCGCTTTGCGTAAGCGCTATACTCCCCGTAACGCGACAGAAATGTTTCTTCGTTGATGACGCGCAAGACCTGGAAGCCGGTCGCAACGACGAAGATCGCGACATTATAGAGACTCAGATTATTCACCATGTACCCGATATTTGCGAGGGTGTAGGCGCTGTACAGGGGATGCCTGATCCAGCGATAGAGCCCGCCTGATTTCACGTCCCGATGCGCCGGCAGCAACCCAAAGCTGCGGTTCAACGACAGGAGCGCCCCGACCTGGAGCGTAAATCCGGCGAGCTGTATCAGTTGGCCCGCGAAAAGATCGACGGGAGCGGCCGTTGGCCAGAAAAGCAACGGCGCAAAGGTTCCGCCGAGCGTCGTCACCCACGTCTTCGATGAGTGCCACGTCCCGTTCGAGTCCTTCCTGACAAGACCGAAGATCAGGGTGAGGGTTTCGACCAAGAAGGCGAGTAGCAGACTGAGCCGCGGTGTCTTCGCGAAGCTTTGCAGATGAGCGTACGCGAAAGTCGCATACATTAAGGCCAGGAGCACATTCCCTGCGGCCACCTGCAGCCCGCGCTTTGATATTCCCCAGTTCATGCTGGCCTTGCTGATCGGTCCAGGTGCGGCCTGGCCGAGCCCCACGGAGAGCGGTCTTTCGCAAGAATATTCCCCGGAAGCTCAGGACCTCCGGAGGATTATTGGCGAGCATTCCTTACGGTTTTCCGAATGCGGGCCCCGCAGGACAGAGATGGGCCGGCAGCGGCAGCCTCGCAGGCTTGCGGCCGATATGAAGGAAAACGAGCGGCCCGCTATAGCTCCGGCATGTCCAAAGGCGATGGCGTCACCCCGAAACAACGGCGTTTCTGCCGGGAATACGCCGTCGACCTCAGCGCGACCCAGGTCGCGATCAGCGACGGGTACAGCGAAAAGACCGCCGAAGTGCAGGGCGGCCGGCTGCTAAGGAATGCTCGGGTCGCTTCATACGTCGCCGAGCTTCAGGAGCAGGCGGTCGGGCGGGCGCCGGGTGCCCGTGGCGCGCAATATCTGCATGTAGGGGAACTCGAAGCGCGCGACGCGGAACCCCGCGGCGGTGAGCCCGGCGGCGAAGGCGTTCATGAACGGGCCGTCCATCGGCGCGCCGGCGCCGTGGGCGAGCACGACGATGGGGTTGCCGAGGCCGGGCCGCCGAAAAGAAGACGCGGTGTCAGCACCGCGCCGAGTGGCCGCGCGCCTCGGCCACCTCGGTTGTGCGGCGCGCCGACCCGCACGCCGGCGGCGCACTTGGCTCCTCGGCCACTTGGTGGACCAGCGGCAGGGCGGCGAGCCGGCGCGCGATCTCGGCGCGCGTCTCGCGGAACGCGGCGAGCGCTTCGCCGGTGAGCTTGGGGCCGTCGGGCAGCTTGATCTCGCGCGGGTTGATCTGGCGGCCGTTGCGCAGAACCTCGTAATGCAGGTGCGCCCCCGTCGACAGCCCGCTCGTGCCGACGTAGCCGATGACCTGGCCCTGCCGGACCCGCGCGCCTTTCCTCACGCCCTTGGCGTAGCCGTTGAGGTGGGCGTAGGCGGTCGAGTACACGCCCCGGTGGCGGATGCGGATGTAGCGCCCGAAGTTGCCGTTGCGGCCGATGCGCACGATCACGCCGTCGCCGGCGGCGACCACGGGCG
>JBHIDD010000392.1:0-1762 GCA_046759925.1 Kiloniellaceae bacterium | reverse complement strand
TTCAGGAGCCGCATGGATTTCGTTTTCCTGGAGCCCCTCCGTCGCCTTTACGGTGACAAAACCACCGCCTACCGTGAACTCAACTCAACAAAGCAGAACGACTTGCCCGCGCGCTCCTTCGTGATCGCAACCTTCTCCGTGTTACTCAATGGAATAGAAGCATTGGGCTCATTCCTAACCCCGCCGCATTCAGGGAAGAAAGACAACTTCTACGCCTTCTTAAAGGCTTATATGACCTCGTGGCTCGGGTAGTGGTCGTTGCGGAAAAAGAGGGAGATGACGCCCGGCGACGCCGCCGTCAGGAACGCTTCCTCGGCCCTGGCCGATCCAAGCGCCGCCTTCAGATTCTCCGCAGCGGTCAGCGCCGCCTGCGCGTCGCGAACACTGATCGGGCCGTCGCGGGCCGGGGCCTTGCGCCATGAGCGGCCGGGGTCGCCGAAGACGCGCTTGGCCAGCTCGGGGAAGTCTACCAGGTCCTGGTACTGGAGGGACTGACTCGTGCCGCCGAACCCGTTCAGGCGGTCCTTGATGTAGGTGGCGTAGCTCGGCTTGCTGAGCTCGCCGTCGTTGTTGACGTCGATGCCGGCCTCGGCCTGCTTGCGAACGACCTCCGCTACCGCCGACCGGATGCGCGCCGCCAATACAGCACGATCGACCGGCACGCCCTCTTCCCTGGCGAACATCATCCGGACCAGGTCGTCCGGCCGAGGAAGACTGCCGGTGTGTGTAGTCAGGAAGCGTTCGGTGCTGCGCTTCATCGTCGTTGGTTGCGCATCCGTGTCCAGGGCTGGACTCTACCACGATCGCAGACTGGCGTCTCCGAAAATGAGAGAATCCTTTTCTCTTGCCGCCTCTCTTCCACGGCTTTGTTGCCTGCCAGACCTTGATCACGACTCAAGGTCAGGACTTCCTTGTTGCTGGCGAGCGCGCGTCGCGCGCCAGGCAGAGGCACGTCGCTCGTCCGATCCCGCTCGCCGCTCCCGTCACCAGGGCCTGCATGCCCGAAGAAGCGCCACGTTTTGTTCGACCGTGTCCTGTCCGGTGATGGCACGGAGAATGATCTCGTCGACAACTCCCTGCCACTTGCCGAGCGCCGGCGGGATCGCGTCCGGACTCTGGGCGGCGATGGCCGTCTCCACCGGCTTTACCCCCATGCGCGCGAAGTGGTTCGCGTACGCGGGTATCGCCGCGTAACGGGCGCCCTCGTGCGCCAATCTGTCGCATGCGACAGACCCGAGAGCGACGCGGACATATGCGAAGACCGTTGGCGGTTGCCGACCCGCTGCGGCGGCGCCGGCACGCACCCACTCGGCCGAGACCCCCGCATGCTCGGGAGTCAGCCAGTTGAAGAGCACTCCATCGGCGACCTCGCCGGCCACGCGGCACATCTGAGGACCGAGCGCCGCCACGACGAGGCGGACCCGAAACTGGGACCGCAGCTCGGCGATCCCCGCACGCACGCGTTTGAGAGCGCCGGGGTTCGGGCTTCCCACGCCGAGGAGGAGGCGACCGAGGGGCAGCGCGTTGGCTCGCACGCCCTGGATGATGCTATCTGGTTCGCGCGTGTGTAGAGGAACCACCCCGATTCCGAGCTCGATGCGCTGTGTCTCCCCCGCCGCCAGGGCGAGCGCGACCAGCCCATCGGTCGAGCCGGGATGGTTCACCCAGAAGGAGTTGTACCCGAGCCCTTCGGCCTCCCGGGCCGACGCGCAGATGATCTCGGGTGCCGTGCCTGCGAACAATGCGAAGCCCTGTCCCATCA
>JBHIDD010000391.1:0-1764 GCA_046759925.1 Kiloniellaceae bacterium | reverse complement strand
TGGCTTGCGCGCCGGTGGGCGCGGCGCGCGGTCGCGCTTGCCGCCGCGCCGATGACGATGCCTGCACCGGCTCGGCGGTATCAGCGCACCGGGCGCTCCGGCCCGCGGCCGCGGAAGGCGTCGATGAAGGCGGCGCCGGCCGCCGCGTCGAAGGCCTCCAGCTTGAGCATCTTGCGCCATGCGGTGAGCACCAGGGTCCGGCCCAAGCCCGGCGAGGGCGCCGCGATGACCCCGTCCCATGCGCCGCCGTAAAGCCCGGTCCATTCCTTCAGCGTGGCCAGCGCCTCGGGACCGGGGTCGTCGTAGTAGACGATGACGTGGCCGTGCTCGAGGGCGTGCACCAGCATGGTCGCCGGTTGCGGATCGTCGTAGAAGCCGGGTTCGGTCCAGGTCCGGGCGTGCGGCCCGGAGGTCGGAAACGCGGTGTCGTAGTGATAGGTCTGGCCCGGATCCAGATGGTCCCGGCCTTCGTTCGGGAAGCTTTGCACCCGCAAGAGCCCGCCCTGGCCTTGTGCCGCGAGCGCCAGAAACGCGCGCTCGGATTGCGCCGACTGCCACCAGTAGAGAGCCCCGGCAATCGCCACCGCGGCCCCGATCGCGCCGAGGATGATGTTGGTCCGGGCCGATGCGCCGCGAGCCGCGCCGCCCCAGGGAATTTTGCCGGCACTCGGCTTTTTCGGCCGTTTCCTGGTCCTGGATTTCGGCATTGCGCTCCCGGTTTCACATCGGCCGTGGCAGGCCCGGGCACGGAACGTGGCGGTTTACCGCTCCGCCGGCGCTGCCCGACCCGGGCCTTCGCGGGTGCCGGCAAATGCCCGCCGTGCTGCGCACCGCGGAATTGATTATACCGCCAATCGGGGCTCTGTCTTGACCCGCACCAAGGCGCCGGTCAAGAGGTTAGGACGATGAATATGCGCCCGGCCATGCGGGTTTTTCAATCTGCGCCCCCGGCACGCGTCGGCGGAGTTCGCAAAACCTGCGGGATTGTTGGGACTTGCCGAGTGATCTTGACCCGGGCATTCGGGACCGGATCAAAATCGCGTCGCTGAGGGCAGAGCCCCGGTCCGGGCCGGAGCGCCGGCCAATTTTTTGGCGCATAATGTATATTATGGAAAATTTATGTGATTCATCCATCCCGTTTAAATACGCTCTTAACTACTTAATATGCCTTTTTTCTATGGTTCCCAGACCGTCCCCGGCGGCCAAAACTCGCATGTCCGCGCCCTGAACCGTCGCGCGCCTTCATTTTAGAGATAACTTCAAACACCTTTCCGAACTGCCGGCGCCGGGACGGCCTTTAGATCGTTCGGGACCGCTGGTGTCGGAACCGTGCCGTGCGGCGCCCCCATGACGCTGCCGGAATGACATCCCCGGCCAAGCGGTGTAAGTTCGGGGCACGAGGAGAAATGACCAAGGGAGAGCCGACAATGGATTTAGGCCGCTCGCGCGGGGGCACGCACGCGGGGCCGGTTGGCGCGACGACTGAGCTCACCGAGACCGGCCGCGCGGCGCCGACGGCCGCTTCGCGCGCCCCGGCGCCGAACCTGCGTCTCCTGAGCAGGTGTTCGAAACGTCGTCCACGGCACGGATGGGCAGGCTTGGCAAAACCTGCGGGATTCTTAAAACCTGCGGGATTCTTAAGGACATGCAGAGTGATCTTGGCCCGGACATTCAGGGCCGGATCAGGATCGCGCCGCTTCGCGCGAACCCTAGGCAGGTTTTCGAAACTCCGCCCACAGCGCGTGTGGGCGGGCTTCGCAAAAC
>JBHIDD010000390.1:0-1767 GCA_046759925.1 Kiloniellaceae bacterium | reverse complement strand
GCGCCGCCGACCCACGGCCCTTGCGAGGGCCTGGAGTGCATGGCAATCGAGGCGGGCTACTTCGGCGACGTGCGCCTCGACGGCCTGCGGGTCGCCGCGGCCTACCGCTGGCCGGGCGCGGTGCATCTCGGGGGCGGAGTCGCCCAGGGTTTCATCGACGAGCGCGCCGACGAAGCGCAGCGCGAGGCGCTCATCAAGATCCTCTCGGGCGAGGAGCAGGAGCCGACCACCGCGTTCAACATCTACGGCGCCACCATCGAAAAGGAATACGACACGGTCTACGCGCCGATCGAGTTTTGCTGCGACATGGACAAGCGCGTCGGGCATTTCTCGGTGCCGGGCCACCTCGAGATGTCGGCGGAACCGATCCGCAATCCGGTCACCGGCGCGCCGCACCGGGCGCTCATCCGCCTGCCCGAAGGCTTCGAGTTCCGCGAGGCCGAGATGGCCAGCGGGCGCTTCAAGGGCTCCGGCGCGTTCACCTACCAGCACCAGAACTGCCACGGCGCGATGTGGTACGCGGCCTACGGGCCCTATGGCGTGATCGTGTGATCCGGGCTGGGCGGCCGAAGCCCGAAGGCAAGGTGGTGGCCGAAACAATGATCGAATCGGTTCTCAAGCGCGACCGCGTCGTCGTGCTGGCCGGACTCGCCGGGGTCACCGCCCTGGCCTGGGCCTATCTCCTCGTCATGGCCGCCGGCATGGCGGAGCTGTCGGGGGCGACGGGCGGGGCCATGCTGGCGGTCAAGCCCTGGACCGCCGTCGACTTCCTGCTCATGTTCCTCATGTGGGCGGTGATGATGGTCGGCATGATGGTGCCGAGCGCGAGCCCCATGATCCTCCTGTTCGCCCTGGTCAGCCGCAGGCAACGGGAGCAGGGGGCGGCCTTCGCGCCGACCGGGGCCTTCGTCGCGGGCTACGTCGTCGTGTGGACCGGCTTCAGCCTGGCCGCGAGCGCGTTGCAGTGGGCGCTCAACCAGGCCGCGCTGCTGTCGTCCATGATGGCGACGATCAGCCCCACCTTCGGCGGCCTCCTGCTGATCGCGGCCGGGCTTTACCAATGGACGCCGCTCAAGCACGCCTGCCTGAAACACTGCCGCTCGCCGCTGCAGTTCATCACCACCCATTGGCGAAAGGGAACCCGCGGCGCCTTCAGGATGGGGCTCGAGCACGGCGTTTTCTGCGTCGGCTGTTGCTGGGTCCTGATGGGGCTGCTGTTCGTCGGCGGGGTGATGAACCTTCTGTGGATCGCGGCGATCGCCGGCTTCGTCCTGCTCGAAAAAACGCTGCCGATCGGGGGCCGGGCGAGCGGTCTTCTGCTGACGCTCGGCGGCCTCTTCGCGATCCTCCAGGCCTGAACCTCCGGGCGGTCGGTAATCCGTAATACGGGGACCGTAGAGCCTCTTGCAAAACTGCTAAGGCGCGTTGATTTTTCGGCTTTTGGGAGCGGTTTTCGAGGCGCCCGCAGGCACTTTCCGGTATGTTGGATTCGCGACAAAACAACCACCGGAAAGGGCTGCGGGCGATGCCTCTGCGCGAGACACTATCAGGTTACTGGCGGACCATTCAAGGCGAACTTTTCCCCTGGCTGGAAGAAGAACTGGGGCCGCTGAGCGAACGGCACAAGCAACTCGTGACAGCGTTGGAGGTGGCGCGGGTGGAGGTGTTCTTGCGCCATTGGCATGGCGTTCCCGGGCGCCCGCCTGCGGATCGCTCGGCGCTGGCGCGGGCCTTCGTGGCCAAGGCGGTCTTCAACATCCCAACGAC
>JBHIDD010000389.1:0-1777 GCA_046759925.1 Kiloniellaceae bacterium | reverse complement strand
CGAAATCGCCGGCGATTTCGGCCAAATCGCTCAGGAGCGCCCGTTTCTCCTCGTCCGGAGGATCGCGCCAGGTAAAGCCGTGGCGTCTGCCCGCGCGCGCGGTGTTGGCGCGGGTCTTCGCGTAGATCTGGGCAAACGAGAGCACCACCTCGTCGACCACGCTCTCAAGCGCCGCGGCGAGCCGCGCGAAGGCCCGGCGATGCCAGCCGGCCGGCGTCACCGAAGTGATCAGCACCGGGTCGTAGCGCCAGACCGCCACCCGCGGCCCATAGCGGCGGGCCAGATCCCGCAGCAGGGCGATCGACCGTTCCGCCGGCGTAACGGATGTCTCGAGTTCGCGCGGAAAGCCGGTGACCGTGTATTGGACGATAAAGGGAAAGCCGCGCGCGGCGACCTCGGCAAGCGCCGCGCCGAAGGGGGCGATGTTCCTGGTCCAGAACACGAAACCCTCGACCGCCTCGCGGTTGAGCGGCACCCGATAGTCTTGACCGCCGTAGGGGTTGACGACCCGGCAGACGCCATCGGCCAGGCGGTTGCGGAACCAGGTGCCGTAAAAGGCCGGGATGTCGGTCCGATAGCTGGCGGAGACGATCATTGGCTTATGCCGGGCTCAGAATGGCCGGCCTTATCCCCCGGGCTCGGCATCGTCCGGGCCGGCCCCGCGGGCTTGTGCCCGGCGCCGCGTCTCGCGCCGGCCGAGCCAGCGGAAAACGGCGTAAATCGCGCCGCCGACAAAGGCGACGACGGCGCCGAAACGGGCAAGGCCCGGGTTCTGGTACAGCGTCTCGCCGGCAACGGCCAGAAGCGCGCCGACGACGACGGTGGCCACCATCACCCAGAGGATGGCCCGGTAGATGCCGTCCCTCGGCGGCGGCTGATCGCCGGACATGGCCTTGGCCCGCGGTTCCCTATATCCGTCCTAATGCGCGGGCCCAGTTTGGCCGGCGCGGCCCCGGCCCGCAAGGGGGCGGATCCGGGGGCCGGGGCGGAAATCCGGGGGAAAGCTCGGCCTTGGCGTCTTGCAGGCCGCAGCTCGCGACTTATATATCCCGCGGAGCATCACGGTTTTGTTACTCCACCCAGTGGGGACCCGGAAGGCGGCGCTTCCGCGACAAGGCCGCCCGAGCGGTCTGCTAACGAGAGAGCAGGAGCATGAGCAAAGTCATCGGTATCGACCTCGGCACGACGAATTCCTGTGTCGCGGTTATGGAAGGCAAGGACGCCAAAATCATCGAGAACACCGAGGGGGCCCGGACCACGCCTTCGATGGTCGCTTTCACCAATTCCGGTGAGCGCCTGACCGGCCAGCCCGCCAAGCGCCAGGCGGTGACCAACCCGGAGAACACGCTTTTCGCCATCAAGCGGTTGATCGGCCGGCGCCACGACGATCCGATGACCAAGAAGGACAAGGAGCTGGTCCCCTACGAGATCATCAAGGCGGCCAACGGGGACGCCTGGGTCGAGGCGCAGGGCAAGAAATACAGCCCGTCGCAGATCTCCGCCTTCATCCTGCAAAAGATGAAGGAAACCGCGGAGGCCTTTCTCGGCGAGAAGGTGACCAAGGCGGTGATTACCGTCCCCGCCTACTTCAACGATTCCCAGCGCCAGGCGACCAAGGACTCCGGCAGGATCGCCGGCCTCGAGGTGCTGCGCATCATCAACGAGCCGACCGCCGCGGCGCTCGCCTACGGGCTGGAGAAGCGCGGCAGCGGCACGATCGCCGTCTACGACCTGGGCGGCGGCACCTTCGACATCTCGATCCTCGAGATCGGCGACG
>JBHIDD010000388.1:0-1786 GCA_046759925.1 Kiloniellaceae bacterium | reverse complement strand
CTGGCAACAGTCGGCGCAACGGTTGCATTTCTCAAGTCCATGATGCCGAAAAAGCCGATCGCGGAGATATACACGGTGCTTGGTCGCGCCAAACAGGGAAAGACCGAGAGATATCGCTCACTCTTCCAGCACCTCGGGAACTCCGGCGACAGGTTTGCGTATGCAAGGGGCGACAAGGGCATGGTAATGGTCGTTTTT
Organism: Kiloniellaceae bacterium; assembly: GCA_046759925.1. Taxonomy (GTDB): domain Bacteria; phylum Pseudomonadota; class Alphaproteobacteria; order Kiloniellales; family J153; genus JBHIDD01. The sequence continues at coordinate 1,588 of JBHIDD010000388.1, read as the reverse complement.
ACTCTGCCTTCGTACGATATCGTATTCAAGGTCATTCGTGACCGCTTTGGCTTCCCCAAGACAATCGGCCGCAAGGACGTGATCGAGAAATATCAGCTGGTGTTCAAGCACGACCGCGCCGGGCGGCTCGTCGATGCGCAGGAGTTCCGCCGTCTGCGTCTCGATCGCGCTCGGTTCACGGACGAGCTGCTCGACGAGTTATTGACCGAGTGCGCCGATAGTTGCCGCATCGAGGACGACTGTGTCGTGATCGAGCACGTCTATATCGAACGCCGGTTGACGCCCTTGAACCTGTTTTTGAGGGAATCGGACCATGACGCAGCGAAGCAAGCCGCAATCGACTACGGTCAGGCGATCCGAGATCTGGCCCTGAGCAATGTTTTTCCCGGCGATCTGCTACTCAAGAATTTCGGACTGTCACGGCACGGCCGCGTAATTTTTTACGATTACGACGAGCTTTGCATGGTTACCGACTGCAACTTCCGACAGATTCCCGAGGCCCGGGACGACATCGATGAGATGCGCCCCGGCGCGTGGTTCTATGTCGGTCCACACGATATCTTCCCCGAGCAGTTCATTCAGTTCCTGAGCTTCAAGGACGACATCAAGCGGGCGTTTCTCGGGCATCACTCCGATCTACTGACACCCGAATACTGGGACGACCTGAAGTCCCGGCATGAGTCCGGAGAAGTGCCGGAGGTCCTGCCCTACACCGCCAAGCAATGGACCGAACACAAGGGGCACGCCCTCTATCCGGCGCCAACCAGGCTATGACGACGCATGCGATCCGTCAGATCGTTCCATACATCTGATCCGGCGTCAGACTGTCCCCAAAGCGCTCTCTCAGTGCGCACCGCGACTGGTAGCACAGGTGGCAGTGATCGGCGTATCCGTCCCGGTGGGGAAGTCCGTATAGGCGAACGATCTCTGCCGGCCCGCCGGCGAGTAAGGGCCCGACGATCGGGTGATCGTCCGGATCGTATTCGGCCATGATTTCCGCTAGCGGACGCTCGAGGAGATTGCCGATGGAGATACCCTGGCAAATGTGCAGGTTGCCGAATGGGTCCACGTGCACGCGCTGCGGTTCCCGCAAGTCCTCCCACGGGCATTCGGTAAATTGCTCCCAGGGCTTTGCCTCGACGCGTGATGCGAGCACCTCAGCCGCGCGGCCCCTGAACAGCACGGCCGATTCACCCGCCGGTAGTTGACCGGCCGCGCCGGGCACATCGGCGGCCTCGGGCTGGGCGACGCTGATGAAATCAACCGGGATGCCCAGCCGCCGCGCAGCCCGGCGGGCGATCCCGGGAAGCCCCGCACCTTCAGGGCTGCCGTGATAGGCATCGCTGCTTACGGAAAGATCATCGACTGAACCGGCAATGGGCTTCAGCCACTCCATGGCATCTGCGTCCGCGGTGGCCCAATAAGCGTTGGTAACGATGCCGACCTTGAAGCCGCGCTTCCTGGCCAGACGAATGCCGCTGCGCAGTATCTGGTAATAGAGAAACGCTTCACCGCCCTCGAAGTAGATCCACTCGATGCTGCCCAGTGCCTCGGCCTCACCGAGGATGTGCTCGATGGTTGCGAGGGT
>JBHIDD010000387.1:0-1815 GCA_046759925.1 Kiloniellaceae bacterium | reverse complement strand
CTTTCTCGGCTAGATGCTCCAGCGTGAATGCCAGTATGGCGGCAAACTTCTGGCCGTCCAGATCGTTCTGCGGAACATCAACGGGGGCACCGCCAAGGTGCCGTCGGTTTCCTTTGGTCAATGCCCCTTCCCCTTAATACCGCGCCCTCGAACTCAGGCGACCCGGGCGTCCTTGGCGTTGCGGTTGGCGGCTCGGTCGAGCTCGCGTTGGGCCATGGCCTCGGGCACCCAGTCGATGTCGCCCTTGACGTAGCCGAGATCGGCCATGACCTGTGCGTCGAAGCGCGCCATCTGGCCGGCGGCCCGGCGGCTCATGCGCCACTGGCGCAGGGCACGCAAAACGGCGCCGGCCCGGTCGCGCAGGCCGTGGGCCGGCGACGGGCTGGACGGCCGCCGTTGCCTTCCGCGATCCGCCTGCCGCGCGAAGAGCCGGTCGACCGCCGACTCGATCTCGTCGCGCGCGATGCCGATATCAGCCAGCAGGCGGTCGGGAAGCTGCTTGAGCTCCCGGATCGTCTTGCCCCGGGCGCGGGCCGCCCTGATCGCCGCCAAGGCGCGCGAGACCGCCTCGGGCAGGCGGATCGGAAGCGTCTCGGCCGGCGTGGCCCGCCGGGCCAGATCGCTTGCCACCGTGCCGATGTCCGCGCGCGACAGTCCGATGTCGTTCAGCATGCGCTCGTCGAGGCGGCTCAGCTCCGCGATCGTCCGGCGCCGCCGGTTCGCCCGTTCGATCGGCAGCACGATGTTGCGCTCGACGAGCCGGGCGAGGCGGCGAAATCCGGTTCCGCGGACAAGCGCGCCGAAGCCGGCGCGGAGCAACCGGGCCAGCGTCTCGGCCCGCAGGCGACGGGCCTCGAGGATCGCCGACTGGGGCGCGGTCAAGGCATCCGGCACGGCGCGCGACGCCTGACCGTTGAGCGAGGAATCCAGCTCGTTCCGGCGGGTCATTGGTCTTCTCCTTGATCGCAAAGGCGTTTTTGACGGGGACTGGCCGCGCGTGCGGCAGGCCGCGCCGCCGTCTCGCCCCGGACCACAACCTAGGCGGGCCGGATCGTCTGCAGCAGCGGTTTTTTTGCACTGCAGCATTGCAGGAATCGAATAGGTAACAAAGCGTTAACCAAAGGTTTCGTAACCGCGGCGCGGGCCAGTCCGGGGCCGGACGCGGGTCAATCGGACCCTTGCCAGGGGCCGCGCGTCGCCTTAGCGTCCAGCGACCTGATGACCAAAGACCTTCACGCGGGACGTTCATGCAGGAATGCATCGAGAAATCGGGCTCCCCCGTCATGGATTCGAGGGCGCGCTTGGCCGCGCTGCGGGCCGAGGTGGCCGGCCGGGGGCTGGATGGATTCATAATTCCCCGCGCCGACGAGCATCTGGGCGAGTACGTGCCGCCGCGCGCCCAGCGCCTGGCCTGGCTGACCGGCTTCACCGGCTCGTCCGGCATCGCCGTGGTGCTGCCGGAAGCCGCCGCCATCTTCGTCGACGGCCGCTATACACTGCAGGTTCGGGAGGAGGTGGACGAGACGCTGTTTACCCCCCGTCACCTGACCGAGGAGCCGCCGGAGGCCTGGATCGAAAAGCATCTGAACGCGGGCCAGACGCTCGGCTTCGATCCCTGGCTGCACAGTGAGAACCAGGTGTCCAGTCTGCGGGCGGCGGCCGAGCAGGCGGCCGGCGAGCTGGTCGCGGTCGACGGCAATCCGCTGGATGCCGTCTGGCCCGACCAGCCAGCGCCGCCGAGCGCGCCCGTGGCGCCCCATCCGCTCGACTACGCCGGGCGCCCGTCGTCCGAAAAGCGGGACGAGCTGGCCCGGG
>JBHIDD010000386.1:0-1816 GCA_046759925.1 Kiloniellaceae bacterium | reverse complement strand
CTAAAGTACGCGCTTTCGCGCCGATTCCGGCGGACCAACAAAAAAACGGGGCGGCTGGCCGTGACCATCGAACTCCACACCTGGAGCACGCCCAACGGGCGCAAGATCTCGATCGCGCTGGAGGAGTTCGCGTTGCCCTACAGCGTGCACCCGGTGAACATCGGCAAGGACGAGCAGTTCGCGCCTGCGTTCAAGAAGATCAGCCCCAGCAGCCTGATCCCGGCGATCATCGACCCCGACGGGCCGGATGGCGAGCCGATCCGCGTGTTCGAGAGTGGCGCGATCCTGCTTTACCTGGCGGAAAAGACCGGCCGCTTCCTGCCGGCCGCGCCGCGCGCCCGCGCCGAGGCGCTGCAATGGCTCATGTGGCAGATGGGCAACTATGGACCCATGCTCGGCCAGCTGCACCATTTCCGCCGCTTCGCCAAGGAGAAGATCCCCTACGCCGTCGAGCGCTTCACCAAGAAGGCGCACCGGCTCTACACGGCGCTCGATACGCGCCTCGCGGAGGTCGAGTACCTGGCCGGCGAATATTCCATCGCCGACATGGCGACGCTGCCCTGGGCGGCGCGCCATCCCTGGCAGGGGATCGAGCTCACCGACTATCCGAACGTGAAACGCTGGTACGACGCGTTGGCCGAACGGCCGGCGGTCAACCGCGGCATGGAAGTGCCTGACGGCCTGCCCTCGGGCTGGACCCCGCGCGACCCCTAGGCGACTCCCTACGCGACCCTTAAAGCGACTCCTCGTCAGCCGGGCCGCGCGATCCCTGGCACGGGGTCGACCGCGGCGACTTCCCCAATGTCAAGCGCTGGTACGATGCCATCGCCGCGCGGTGGAGCGCGGGATGGCGGTTGCCGGCCGACCCCGTCCGCCGGCCCGGGCGGGCAGGTCCGGCGCCTCAGAGCGCGGCCCGCGGGCGGGACTTCGGCTGCGGGAAGGCGACGACCGCGCCCTTGGCCTTCCGCGCGGCGTGGCGTGCGGCCAGGGCCTCAAGCTCGCGGCGGCAATGCTCGAGGCTCTTAACCTCGCGCGAATCCTCGCGGTCGTAGACCTCGACGCAGCTGAGCTTGATCTCGACCAGGTCGATCAAGGTCTCCACGACGTGCTTCGACAACGACATAGCACCCTCTGTGGCAAAAATTTTCGCTAGCTTGCTCGACATGTTTTTAAAAATGGATGAACGGACTTGGCCGGTTCGGTCAACAGACGTTGCCCCGCGCGGCAGGGGCGGGAAGCGGCCATGCCCGCGGGCGCGGTTTAACAGGCTCTTAAAGCGCATCGGTTTAGGCTGCCCACCCGTGCCGCGCCGCCCGGCCGGCACCGGGCTTTGCGGGGCCAGGCCGCCATGACACAGGCCAAGGCGACACCACTCATCTCCAAGATCGTCGTTTCGAACGGCGGGCCGCGGCACGACCGCCGTTTGGCCGACAAGATCCTCGCCGCCTTCAACCATGCCTACGCCGCCGGCGAGCCGGGGATTGCCGGGACCTTGCGCCGGGCGCTCGAGGAGGCCGAGCGGGGCTCCGGCGCGGCCGCCGGGGACCGGCGGTCTTCCGGCGCGCTGGCCCAGGCCGACCTTTGGGCCGCGTTCGTCGATGCCCGCGATGCCTACCGGCGGATCTCGGCGCGGGCCCGGCCGGGCCCCGAGGCGCTCGAGCAGGCCGAGACCGAGATGCTGGCGGCCTACAAGCGCTGGAGCTACAGTTGAGTCTCGCCGCCGCGACCCCGCTCCGGCGGCGCCGTTGACAGGCCGCCCGGGAGGCGGCTAGAACCGCAGACATTCCGGCGAAGCGCCGCACCGGCGGAGAGGTGG
>JBHIDD010000385.1:0-1836 GCA_046759925.1 Kiloniellaceae bacterium | reverse complement strand
TCGATCCAGACGCTCTTCATCTGGAGATATTCCTTGATCATCTCCTTGCCGCTTTCGCGGCCCAGGCCCGAGTGCTTGTAGCCCCCGAAGGGAGACAGGTAGCTCACCGCGCGGTAGGTGTTCACCCACACCGTGCCGGCCTGGAGCTTGTCCGCCATGGTCAGCGCGCGGCCGATGTTCTGGGTCCAGACGCCGGCGGCCAGGCCATAGATGACGTCGTTGCCGATGGCGATCGCGTCGTCGTCGTCCTTGAACGGGATCACCGACAGCACCGGGCCGAACACCTCCTCCTGGGCGATGCGCATGTCGTTCCTGACGCCGGTGAAGATGGTCGGCTCGACGAACCAGCCGTCGCCGCATTCCGGGCGCTCGGACCTGCCGCCGCCCAGCACCGCCTCGGCCCCCTCGCCCTTGGCGACATCGATATAGCTCAGGATCTTTTCGAATTGCGGGACGTTGGTGACCGGGCCGACCTGGGTCTCGAAGCTCATCGGGTTGCCCATGCGGGCCTGACCGCCCAGCGCCACCAGCTTGTCGACGAACTCGTTGTGGATGGTTTCCTGAACCAGCAGGCGGGAGCCAGCGATGCAGGTCTGGCCGGTGGCGGCGAAGATGCCCGAGATCACGCCCTTGACCGCGTTCTCGATGTGGGCGTCGGCGAAGACGATGTTGGGCGACTTGCCGCCGAGCTCCATGGTGACCTTCTTCAGGTCCTTGGCGGCCTGTTGATAGATCGCCTTGCCGGTCGCGTCGGAGCCGGTGAAGGCGACCTTGGCGACCTTGGGATGTTCGACCAGGGGTGCGCCCACCTCCGCCCCGAAGCCGGTGACGACGTTGATCACCCCGGGCGGGAAGCCGGCCTGCTCGACGCATTTCATGAATTCGAGCGTCGAGACCGAGGTGTACTCCGACGGCTTGATCACCGCCGTGTTGCCGGCCGCCAGCAGCGGCGCAAGCTTCCACGCCAAAAGCAGAAGCGGCGAGTTCCACGGCACGATGCAGGCGACGACCCCGAGCGGCTCCCACTTGGTGTAGTTGAAGTGGCCGGGCTTATCGATCGGAATGACCGAGCCCTCGACCTTGTCCGCCAGCCCCGCGTAGTAATAGTACCACTGGGTCAAATACTTGGTCTGGGCGCTCATCTCGGCGATCAGTTTGCCGTTGTCGCGGACCTCGATCTCGGCCAGGTGGTCGGCCGCATCGACGAGCAAATCGGCGAGCTTGCGCATCATGTGCCCGCGCTGGGTCGCGGTCATCCGGGCCCAGTCGCCCGCATAGGCCGCCGCGTGGGCCGCCTCGACCGCCCGGTCCGCGTCCTCCGCATTGCCGCGCGGGACCAGGGCCCAGGGCCGCGCCGTGAAGGGGTTGAAGGACTCGAAATATTCGCCGGAGACGGGCTCGACCCACGCGCCGTTGATGTGCATGCGGAATGTCTCGAGCGCCTGCGTGCCGGAGTCCATGGTTGTCTCCCCAGTTCTGTGTGTATGCGTTACGGCATCATGACCCATCGGTTCGGACAGGTCCATTCGAGCGCCTTGTCGCCCAGCACCGATTGGCGGAAGCGGGCCAATATATCTGCCAGCTCCCGTTCCTGGCTACGACCGGTCATGGCGAGGGCCACACCACATCGTCCGCTCTACCCCCAACTGCGGACGTTGGGCGAAAAATCGGCTCGAATATCGGTTAATAGGAGGTGAGCGGACATAGCAGACAGGTTACCTGAATGACCGCTCCTGACCCGTCTCGGACATTCATGGTACTGGACGCCAAGCTGATGCCATCAACCCGGATTAACCCGTCTCATCCGCGATTCTCCTTCCGGCCATCTCGGCTCTC
>JBHIDD010000384.1:0-1846 GCA_046759925.1 Kiloniellaceae bacterium | reverse complement strand
GACGGCCGTTCGGCAAGTGGCGAGGGCCCGGCGCCCGCCGGTTCGAGCCTGTTGCGGCGCGCCTCGGCCAGGATCGTTCCGGCCACGCCGGTCAGCCCCAACGCGCGATCCGGTTCGCGACAGGCGAGCAGGCCGGCATCCGAGGTGATCTTGCTGCCGTGGATTCCCAGCTTCAGGCGGCGGTCGAAATCAACGCGCGGAGGGTCCCGTTCCGGTTCCCCCATCGGTTACCCCATGACCGCGTCCCCCAACATCGCCGCAAGGTGTTGATTCTTATATCCGAACCGACGTCGAGGGTCACCGAAATTGCGATCTATCCGGGGACTCCGGGCGAATCCTGTGCCGGCAATAGGCCGTCAAGCAATTTCGCCGCCTTTTGCGGGCCGTTTTGGGCCTGCATATGGGCGCGGGTTTGCGTGAGCCTGGCGCGCATCGCCTGGTCGGTGAGCAAAATCTCGAGCGCCCTGGCAAGGTCTTCGTCAGACCAGTCATAGCGGTGCATCTTGAGCCCGTGACCGGTTTCCTGGACCCGGGTGGCGTTGTCGTGGCCGTCCCAGACGTAAGGCATGATGAGCGCCGGCTTCCCGAAGTAGAGGCACTCGGTGAAGCTGTTGTTTCCGCCGTGATGGATCACGGCATCGACCCGGGAGATGACCGAAGGTTGCGGGTACCAGGAGGCCAAGCGCACGTTCGGCGGCGGGGCCTCGTAATCCTCCCGGTAATCGCCGACGTTGACCAGCGCCCGGTACGGCAGCCGGGCGATCACGCCGATGATCCTTTTCAGCAGGTCGGTGTCGCCTGCGCCCAGGCTTCCGAAGCTCACGTAGATGAGCGGTTTGTCGTTATGGGCATCGAACCGCGGCACCTCGTAGGGCGCCTCCTTGCGGACGCAGCCTTCCAGGTACTGGAACCTTCCGGGATCGAGCGGGCGGCGCCGCTTGAACCGCACCGGCTCGGGATAGAGCAAGAGGTTGAGGTAGGGCGAGGCCTCGAAGAATTCGCCGAGGGGATAGGGCGCTTCGCCGCGGTCCTCGAGGAAGGCGTTGAACCTGTCGTGGATCGGCTTGATCACGTCGTTGAAGCGCGCGGCGTAACGCTCGAAGCAGTCCTTGTCGTTCGCGCCACAGCCCGACAGGTGCGGCGGGATATCCGGGTCTGGTATTTCATTTTCGCTGCACGAGATGATGCGTACCCAGGGCACGCCATAGCGCTTGGTGGCGGGGAACAGGACCACGTTGTCTATGCAGATGATGTCCGGCGCGATCCGGCCGAGCACCCCGGGCAACTCCTTTTCCGCCCAGACCGCGGTCTCGACGATCGCTTCCCAGCATTCCTTGACGTAATTGTCGATCTGTTCGTAGGGGGACTTGCGGAAGTTCGGAATGTGGCCGTTGATGAAGTCCGACCAGTACCTGGCCATTTCCTCGGGCTCCATCGGCTCGGACATGTTCACCGTGTATTCATCGAAGCCGTAGCCCTCGAAGACCCCGGCGAAGCCGGGATCGCAGATGAACACGGCCCGGTGACCGAGCTCGCGGCAGGCCTGGGCGATGCCCACCGAGTTCAACGCGGGGCCAAAGGCGCCCTCCGGGAAGAATGCGATGGTTTTCGCTTCCGCCATCCACGCGCTCTCTTCGGTTGTTCCCGCCCGGGACAGGGCGGTGGCTGGATAGTATACGACGAACCGCCGCTGGGCTTGATCTTGGGCCGCCCTTTGGGCCCCTTCGGGCGCGCAATCGCCTTGCGCAGCGCCGCGTTCGCCGCGCTCAGTGCCGCGTTGTCCTCCAGCAGCCGAACAACCAACCGCTTGAGGTCCCCCCACGCCAAGGCCCTCAACATCTAGTGT
>JBHIDD010000383.1:0-1897 GCA_046759925.1 Kiloniellaceae bacterium | reverse complement strand
TGATCGCCGCCTTCAAGCAGGACGCGGTCAAGCTGCGCTACCGGGACTGGGACGAGCTTCTCGGCTACTGCGAGCTGTCGGCCAATCCGGTCGGCCGCTATCTGCTCGACCTGCACGGCGAGGATCGAACCGGCTATCCCGCCAGCGACGCCCTGTGCAGCGCGTTGCAGGTCATCAACCACCTGCAGGACTGCGGCGACGATTACCGCGACTTGGACCGGGTCTACCTGCCGCAGGATTGGATGGCCGAGGCCGGGATTACCGTCGAAGCGCTCGAGCGTGCGGCGGCGGAGCCCGGGTTGAGGCGCGTGCTCGACCGCTGCCTGGACGCCACCGCGAAACTGCTCGAGACCGCCGACGAGCTGCCCGGCCGTCTCAAATCCCGGCGTCTGGCGCTGGAATCGGCGGGGATCGTGCGCCTGGCGCACCGGCTGGTCCGCGAGCTGCGGCGCCGCGATCCTCTCGCGGAGCGGGTCGTCCTGACCAAGGCGCAGGCCGCCCGCACCGCGACCGCCGCGGCCGCAACGGAGCTCGCGCGCCGCGCCTTTCGCCGGACGCGGCGGCACCGGGCACGAGCCCGCATGCGATGACCGCGGCCGATACCCTTTCCACGGCCGATTCCGCGGCGGCGCGCGCCCACGCGCGCACTGTAGCCTCGCGGTCAGGCTCGTCGTTCCTTTGGGGCATGCGCGTCCTGCCCCGCCCGCGGCGGGAAGCCATGTACGCCATCTATGCCTTCTGCCGCGAGGTGGACGACATCGCCGACGAGCCGGGAGCGACCGAGGACAAGCTCGCCGCGCTCGCCGACTGGCGCACCGAAATCACCCGCGTTTACGAGGGTCGGCCCAGCCGGTTCACCGCCTGTGCCTTGCTCGAGGCGGTCCAGTCCTACGATTTGCCCAAGGATGAATTCCTGGCCGTGATCGACGGCATGGACATGGATGCCCGCGAGGCCATGGTGGCTCCGGGCCTCGCCGACTTCGAACTCTACTGCCGCCGCGTGGCGGGCGCCGTCGGCTGCCTGTCGGTCCGGACCTTTGGCGCCCGCGGACCGGGGCCCGAAGAGCTGGCGATGACCCTGGGGGAAGCCCTGCAAATCACCAACGTCCTGCGCGACCTGGACGAGGACGCGGCGCGCGGCCGGCTTTATCTGCCCGCGGAGCTGCTGGAACAAGCCGGCATCGCCGCGCGCGACCCTGCGGCGGTGTTGGCGGACCCCGCCTTGGACCGGGTCTGCGCCGAACTTGCCGACCGCGCCCGCGCCCGCTTCACCCGAAGCCGAGAGCTTCTGGCCGCTTGCGACCGGCGGCTGCTCAAGCCGGGCGTGCTGATGATGGAAGTCTACCGGCGCATTCTCGACCGTCTGGAACGGCGCGGCTGGGCTCCGCCCCGGCAGCCGGTCCGCGTATCCGGGATCGAAAAGGCCTGGATCGTCTTGCGCCACGGCCTGCTTTAGACCATGGCCGACCCCGCGGCACCGCCAACCGCCCATGTGGTCGGGGCCGGCGTCGCCGGGCTGGCCTGCGCCGTGCGGCTGGCACGCCTCGGCTGGCCGGTCCACCTTTACGAGGCCGCAGGCCAGGCCGGCGGCCGATGCCGGTCCTTCTACGACGCGCGGCTCGGCCGCGCCATCGACAACGGCAACCACATCCTGCTGGCCGCCAACCACGAGGCGCTGTCCTACGTCGAGGAAATCGGCGCGCGTGGCGGGCTGATCGGTCCCGCCCGGGCGACCTTTCCCTTCGTGGACTTGCAGACCGGCGATCGCTGGACGCTGCGGCCCGGGGGCGGACCGATCCCCTGGTGGCTCCTGAGCGCCCGGCGGCGCATCCCCGGCACGCGACTCGGCCCCTCCTTGGCGGGTCTGCGGCTCGGCCGTGCGGGACCGGATGCGACG
>JBHIDD010000382.1:0-1910 GCA_046759925.1 Kiloniellaceae bacterium | reverse complement strand
CCGCCCAGGACGAGAAGCGCCGCGACCACACCTGTAACTGATGGAGGAAAGCGCCGGGACACGCACGAATCCTTCGGTTTCATGGTACTTTATACAGCCGTAGCCAGACACCCAGTCTGCGGCACACGGTAATCAGTCTGCAACACTTAACCATAACCTCGACGCGCGGGCCAGAGCACTTCAAATTTAAGGGGTGCAACGAATCCAAGGGCCACCCTCGCTGTCTGGGTGCTCAATCGAGTTTACTTCAACAGGCACCGGCGCCTCAATTTCCCGAGTCCCGAACCAAAGGGATCGCAACCCAACCCGAAACCGGGACCGCCCCCTCTTCCTCCTGGCCTGCCCCTTGGTTTCTTTCTTATCTCTTTTTCCAGATCTCTTCGCCTTTTTTGCTCTTCCAGCTTTTCCATCTCCCGCTTCTGGGGATCCTTGAGTTCGTCCAACCTTGGACCCGTTTCCACCTCGAAGGACGGCCGCGCGCGGGGCCTGACAGTGAGTTTGTTTTCGCGCCTTTCGTCCAGGATCTTAACACCGAACTTTTTGAGAAAGAATAGCAGCAGCAGGTTCTCCAACCTCTCTCGTTGTCCGGGCGTAATAAACGAGGCCACTTGAGCCCCTTGACCGTCCTGCTCCACGATGCGACGTAAGCGGTCCAGCATGATCTCATCTGGCCCTTGCTCGGCGCCGGCGGAGATCGGGGATTCAGACGTATCGGGGCCTTCCTCAAAGACGGTCACGAAGGCGTTCGTGACGAAATCCACATAGGCGCGGTGCTCGGGATGGGAAGGGTTCCAATAGCGCTCATCATCCAACAGTATGTTCAGCCCATCACGGACAAGGCTGCGGACGGAATTTGGCATCTCAAGCTCTTTCATTTTTCGACACGATAATGGACGCAACGGCCTTGCCGCCCGGACCGGCACTGGTGAAGGTGCGTCCGGCCTCGCGGGAAATGGAAACGGCTTGGCGCACGTTTTCTTCACGGCGATTAACGATATTTTGAAGAGGCGTGATTTGAGCAGGGCCCGGGTAGCCCCTTAAACTGGCGGGAGTAAACTGCAATGCAGAGCATGATGCGCGACAAGAAAGCAATGACCTACGACGATCCCCTTTGTAGGCTGACGGCGCTTTGCGACGGAATTCTGCCCCTTGTAGGCTCGATCGCGGCACTGGCCGTCCTGGTCGCGCTCCTGTTCCGGTAAAGAAGACTAGATAAAGACTTGCGGGCCGGTTTCGTGTTCAATTCTCCCCCCTCTCCCTTCCTCCGATAAACCAAGGCGCGACCGCCGGCCCGTAGTTTCCTTGATCCGAGCTGCTACCCGGAAGTACCGGCTGAAAGTGAGGCGGGCGAATCCGTTCCCTCGCAGACCGAGGCGCGGATAATGACCCGGTGCGGGACCTGGGGCCATCGCCTTCAATCACTCACCGCCGGTGCGTACGGCAGTTGCGACGCCTGCACCTTTCCAGCTTGCCTCGGCCCATATGCCGCCTATGCGTTTCGGTCGATGCGGGCACCAGCGCCAAGGCGCCGACCTGTCAGCGTCCGGGTGCCACGATCTCTGCCGAGGACCCGCGGTCGCAAAGTCGGTTATACGCCTTGGCCAGGTCAGCGGTGGCGCCATAGCGCCGCTTGATCGAGCCGACCGAGGCCGCCTCGCACATGTACCACTCGACGTTTTCGAGGGCATTGTCCGCGGCCATCGCGCCTGTCCCGGCAACGGCACGACGCAAAGCCTCGCCCTCCGGCGTGAACCCGCAGGCGCAAAGAATTAGAGCGGCCGCAGCCGCGATCATGAACTTCATGGCTTAGCTCCATTTGCGATCAAGGACGAGTCCGGTCATCCCTTGGTGAACGCCGCGATCAGGCCGCCGATGGCGACGCCCGCCGCAATGATCTGATCGATCTGTTC
>JBHIDD010000381.1:0-1932 GCA_046759925.1 Kiloniellaceae bacterium | reverse complement strand
GGCGAAGACCTGGACCTCGACGTGCCGGGGCCGGATCAGGTAACTCTCGATGATGACCCGCTCGTCGCCGAAGGCGGCCGCCGCCTCGCGCCGGGCGCCCGCGAGGGCCTCTGCGAAGTCCGCCCCGGCTTCGACCAAGCGCATGCCCTTGCCGCCGCCCCCGGCGGCGGGCTTGATCAGCACCGGAAAACCGATCTCCCGCGCCGCCTTCGCCAGCCGTTTCGGGCTCTGCGCCTTGCCGTGGTAACCGGGCACCAGCGGCACGCCCGCCTGCCCCATCAGCGCCTTGGCCTGGTCCTTGGCGCCCATGGCCCGGATCGCCGCAGGCGGCGGGCCGACGAACACCAGCCCGGCGGCCGCGCACGCCTCGGCAAAGTCGGCGTTCTCCGCCAGGAAGCCGTAGCCCGGATGGATCGCCTGGGCGCCGCTCGCGCGCGCCGCGGCGAGGATGGCCTCGCCGTTCAGGTAACTCTCGCCCGCCGGGGCGGGGCCGATACTCTGGGCTTCGTCGGCGGACGCGACGTGCAGCGCAGAGGCATCGGCCTCGGAATAGACCGCGATCGTGCGCAGCGCCAACCCCTTGGCGGTCCGCATGATCCGGCAGGCGATCTCGCCCCGGTTGGCGATCAGCAGTCTTTCGAACATGGGGGAGCAAACCGGCTCATTGCCGGCGGCGCGCGTGTTCGCGCGAATCGCCGATGATTTCGGCGAAACCGAAAAGCAGGGGCACGGTGAAGGCCACGGGGGCGAGCCGAAAATTCTCTGGTCGCTTCATCATTCCTTCCCGGCGTTCTCGCTTGCGGGTCCCTGCGCCGATCCCGGCTCGTTCACGACGAGCGCCAGCTTGGTTTGCGCTTCTCGAGGAACGCGGCAATCCCTTCGCGGGCTTCCGGGCCGGCGCGCGTTCGGGCGATCTTTCGGGCGGTGTCGTCGATCACCGCGCGGTCGAGCGGCTTGCCCGCGACCGAGAATATGAAATCCTTGGCCGCGGCCTGCGCCGCCGGCGCCCCCTCGGCCAGATGCGACAGCACGCGCCGGCCGGCGTCCGCCAATTCAGAGGCCGGCACCACTTCGTGGACCAGGCCGAGCCTCCGGGCCTCCTGCGCTGAGAAGCGCTCCGCGGTCAGGAAATAGCGCCGCGCGGCGGCCTGGCCGACGGCCGCCACGACGTAGGGGCCGATGACCGCGGGGATGAGGCCGAGCTTGACTTCGGAAAGGCAGAAGCTGGCGTCCTCCGAGGCGATTGCGACGTCGCAACAGGCAACGAGCCCGACGCCGCCGCCGAAAGCCGGTCCCTGCACCAGGGCCAGGGTCGGCTTGGCGAGCCGGTCGAGCGTGCCGAGGAGCCGGGCCAGCGCCCGCGCGTCTGCCAGGTTCTCCTGCTCGGAATAACCGGCCATGCGCTGCATCCAGCCGAGGTCCGCGCCGGCGGAAAAGCTCTTCCCCCGGGCCGCCAGCACGACCGCCCGAACCGCCTGGTCGGCCTCCAACGCAAGCAGCGCCGCGGTCAGGTCGGCCACGAGTCGATCGTCGAAGGCGTTGTGGACCTCCGGGCGATCGAGTGTCAGACGCGCGACCGCGTCATCGCCAATCTCTTGCAGGACAAGGGGAGCGGTCATGGCGGTCCTTACATCCTGAACATGCCGAACCTGGTGGGCTCGAGCGGCGCGTTGAGCGACGCCGAGATCGCGAGGCCCAGCGTCATGCGGGTGTCGGCCGGATCGATAATGCCGTCATCCCACAGGCGCGCCGTCGCGTAGATCGGATGGCCTTGGTGTTCGTACTGCTCCAGGATCGGCGCCTTGTAGGCCTCCTCTTCCTCCCGCGACCAGGTTCCGCCCTGGGCCTCCAGGTTGTCCCGCTTGACCGTCGCCAGCACGTTGGCCGCCTGCTCGCCGCCCATCACCGAAATGCGCGCGTTCGGCCACATCC
>JBHIDD010000380.1:0-1932 GCA_046759925.1 Kiloniellaceae bacterium | reverse complement strand
CCCCATATTCGACGCTATCACTCCTGACAGTATTATTGGGCGTGGACCAATCAGATGGGGCAGGTCAGGCATCATCGCCATGTACACCGCGTACTTAGTCGAAATGAACTTCAAACGGCACACCCCGGGATTCAGCGTAAGCCGGCATCTTCGAGCAACGCCCGCACCTTCGCGACCGGAACGCCCAGATTGGAGCCGCCGTATTCAGGTAGAATGGCGGCGTTGACCGCGACCACTGAGCCGTTAGTGTCGAGCACGGGACCGCCGCTTCCGCCGTGGGTCGTTTCTGCGTCGTACACAATCGTCACCGGGGTAGCCTGGCTGACAATGCCGCGGCTGGCGAGCGGCGCGATATGCCCTTTCTCGGCCAGGCGAGCGGCCACGCTCCAGAATCCGGTGTCCTCGGTCTTCTGAAGCTCTTCTATAAAGTCTTCGCCCGACTGGGCCAGCATAGAGCGGAGGCCGGTCGGGTAGCCCATGACTATTACTTCGTCCCCGGGGACTGGAGGCGCGTCGGCGAGCTTCAGGCCGGGCATCGGCTTGGCCACGTCCTTACGGCGCAAAACTGCGAGGTCTGCGTCCTCACTTGCCCGCACCAATTCGACCGTGCCGGCCGCTTCCTTGCGGGGCACATAGACGATGTACTTTATCATCACCGGCTCAAGACCCTGGTCGGCCAGCGCTTCGACATTCGCGTCATTTTCCCACGGCAGCGCCACGTGCCGGTTAGTGACAAGCGCGCCGCCGTCGCCGACGGCAAACCCGGTGCCGGTGAACTGGCGTTCGGCCACCGGACCGTCGCCTTCCAGCGACAGTAACGGCTGGCCTATGGGCGAGATCAACGGGCGGCCGTCGTCATCGACGACGTGGCGCAGCATCCGGCCGCTCGAACGTTCCCGAAATCCGTAGGCGCCTTGGAGAAACACGACCGAGGACATCGATCCGGCGATCACCCGCGCGCTGGCCTGGGAGCGCCGCTCCAAAGCCGCCAGACGTTCCGCGTTCGAAGACAGCCGGTGCCCGAGTTCCTGACGCAGCGCCTTCAGGTCGCTCGGAGTCAGCGCCTCTTCCCTGGCGCGCGCTAACGCTCCCGCGAAGCTCTCGAGCAGGGTGGCGCCTCTTTCGATTCGTTGCTGGAGCAGAACGTTCAGCCGGTTCTGCTGGTAGGCCAGAGCCGTGAGAGCGACTATCGCGAGAATGACGCCAACCCGGAACAGGAGTGTGGTTTCATGCATCAGGCGCCTAAAAAGTCCGTAGAAGGCCCTAAACACGCGGTTAGCGACCGGCTGGCGGCTGACACGGAGATAGACGAGGCCGTCGCTCAGTATATCGGCGACCAATTTGCGAACCGGCCGGTCCTCGCGGTAAAGGCGAAAACGGGACAACGGCCCGATTTCGCCGAACTCTATCATGTCGCGATGCTCGAGCTTTTGGGCGGTGACGCGAACGCCGTTCACCCATACCGGCCGGCCCTCGAGAGCCTCGATTTCATAGGTGTCTTCAGCGCGGTGAAGGCGTGCGACCAGGTCGTCCGGTGGTTCGTCCGGGCGCGCTTCCGAGACGCGGAGAAACCGGTTGGTCCTCAGGGATATGTCCAAGGTCGAACCGCTGAGCCATGTCACCGTGCCCCGGGAGGGGCCGGTCAGGTGCTCCAGGGCAGTTGCCCCAGCCAGCGGATACGCACCACGCTCGTCCTTCATCGCTTATGCTTTCTTCCGCAAACGCGGGCGGCTGCCAAAGCCCCGGGCCACCGGAACGATCATCCGCCGGGCCATCGCCGTGTCGCGATTTGCTGCGCCTGTGGGACGATCTGCGAATTCGGCTTCAGAGCCTTTTCAAAAACCCAAATAATTGTCGCATGGACATAGGGAATTGCCAGAGAATCAGAGTCCCTATCGCTTTGCCAGCAGTCGCTTTAATTGATTCCGCTCA
>JBHIDD010000379.1:0-1970 GCA_046759925.1 Kiloniellaceae bacterium | reverse complement strand
CATGAAAATCAACACCATATTCCCGGCCGGACACTGATGGTCGCCGGTTCTCGTTTTTCCCGAGTCTCGTTCGCGAACGGGTATACTCTGGCGAACGCCGATCGCACGCTGACGTCGCGCGACCGGTTCATTCCGGAAACGTCGGCGATGCGCGGCGTCGGGAAAGCGTTCGCGTCTGTCGGGAGACCACGATGATCACCGCACACGCCGATGTCGTCGGCAGCCTGCTCCGCCCGCCCGAACTTCTCGAGGCGCAGGAGGATCTTGCTGCCGGCCGCATTACACAGGCTGAGTTCAAGGCCGCAGAGGATGCTGCCGTCGACCAGGCCGTCGCCCTCCAGGAGGAGGCGGGCCTAGAGGTGGTCACCGATGGCGAGATGCGCCGGCTGTCGTTCCAGAGCCAGATGACCCAGGCCGTCGAAGGCTTCAGCGCGTGGGACATCGATGCCTTCTTGTGGGGCGAGTGGCACGGCGACGAGGCGGTCGGGGATTGGAGCGGCGAGCGACCGGCCGACCTGGGCGTGGTCAGCAAGCTCAGGCGCAAGCGGCACCTGTCGGCGGAGGAGTTCGTCTACCTGCGGGCACGCACCACGCGGATCGCCAAGGTGACCCTGCCCAGCCCCGGTCTGTTTGCAAACTTCTGGTCGCCGGAGCGCTCGCGAGGCGCCTATGACACTCTCGAGAGCTTCCTCGCCGACATCGTCCGCATCCTGCGCGACGAGGTCGAGGAGCTGGCCCGCCTCGGCGCCGCGTACATCCAGATCGACGCGCCCCACTATCCCCTGCTCCTGGACCCGGCGACCCGGGCCTTCTACGAGTCCCGGGGCTGGACGCTCGATCAATGGCTCGACCTGGGGATAGAAGCGGACAACGCGCTCATGGAGGGATTCCCCGAAGTGACCTTCGGCTTCCACCTCTGTCGCGGCAATCAGGGCAGCCGGTGGCTGGTCGAGGGAGGTTATGATCTGATCGCCAAGCCCATCTTCCGGCGCATCCGGGCCGGGCGACTGCTGCTCGAGTACGACGACGAACGCTCGGGCTCGTTCGAGCCGTTGCGCCACGTTCCGGACGACAGGATGGTGGTGCTCGGGCTGGTCACCACCAAGCGCCGCGACCTCGAGACGCCGGAAGACCTCACCCGCAGCATCCGGGAAGCCAGCCGGTTCGTGCCCCTGGACCGCCTGGCGCTCAGCCCGCAGTGCGGTTTCGCCACCTCGATCATCGGCAACAAGCTCTCCCTGGGAGACGAGAAGCGCAAACTCGCAGTGATCTGCGAAACCGCCCGACGGGTGTGGAACTAGCCTCCGCACCCCGCGGAACCATCGCCGCTCTCCACCGGCGCTGCGGTAGGGGGAACGGGAACATGACAACGGCCGACGTCTTCCGCGCGCTTCCACCTTGCCCCAGGTTATAGGCGCGGGCGATCGCGGCCCGTTATTGGTGGATCGGTACGCCGCGGCATCGAAACCCGGTCGGGCCGCAGTGCGGGAGCGGCACCATGCAGCCGATGATACGCAGCTTCGATCGCCACCTGCCGCCCGACGTTCGCCACGTCGCGGAGGCGGCGGACGTCCTGGGTCTCCCGGAATTCGAGCTGTTTCAGGCGGCGCATCGCTGGCGGTTCGGCGGGGACGCCCGTGACGGCGGATTGGATCAGGCCTTCACCGGGTGCCTGTTGCGCCAGGACGCGCCGTACCGGGTCCGGCATTTCGGTCGCGAGGTGCTGTATCGCGCCTGCACGGGCCGCCTCGATCCGCGTCGGTTCGGGATCGACAGGCCGGCGTCGGATGACCGCAGAGCGATGCCGGGGCGGCTTTACGCCTCGCTCGTGACCTTTGCCGGCTTTGTCGCGTACCTGATCTTCCTGGCGTAGTCGCCGGTCACGCCGCACCCCGCCGGATGCGATTCTCGAGAAGGGAGCTAGAGCACTATCCGACCAGATGGAACCATTTGACCGGGATGATTTTGCG
>JBHIDD010000378.1:0-1979 GCA_046759925.1 Kiloniellaceae bacterium | reverse complement strand
CTTGGCTGCCGGCCGGGCATCGGCCGAACCGGCAATCGTTGACGGAATGTAAGGAGCCACCCCCGCAATCGTCAAGGTGCAGCGCCGGCAAGGCGCTCAGGGCTCAGTTGCATCAGCTGCGGGCCATCGGTCCACAGCAGAAAGCAGTCGATTCGGCGGTCGCGGTAGATTTCGGCCAAAAGCGCGCGGTAGGCCGCCATTTGCCTCAAATACAACGGCGGCACGTCTTCCTCCCGCCGCGGCGGCGCGCGGTTGGTCTTGTAATCGACGATCAGGATCCGGTCCGCTTCCACCGCGAGACGGTCGATCTGGCCGGACACGACCTCGGGTCCGGAGCCGCCGTTCACCGTGCCGACGACGGGCACCTCCGCTCGGCTGCCCGGCGCGAACAGCGGCGCGAAATCCGGATGGTCCATGACCGCGAGGGTATCTTCGAGGATCGCGTTTTGTTGTTCGCTGGAGAGACCATGGACGGGCCTTTCGAGAAACCGCCGCGCCGCCGCGGTCCGCCGGTCCGGCGGCAGGTCGGGCAGCGTCTGCAGCAGGCGGTGGATGACGAGGCCGCGGCGAAAGCGCGATCCCTCGTCCGGGCCCAGGGGCGATCGCAAGGCGGCGTCTTCCTGCAACGGCCGCGAAGGCGCCAAAGGGCGCGACGGCGCGGGCTCCGCGACGGCGGCGCGGCCTGCCCAGTCCGGCAGCGGCGCAGCGGTTCCCTCCAGGGCTTCGCTCTTCGCCCGGCTGTCGGGCTCGGCGGTCTGCGGGCAGTCGAGCCGCCAACCCGGGCCGCTCCAAGGACCTGAAATGCCCGGCGTGAAATCGAACTGGACCGGGTCCGCTACCTTGGCCAGGGCCCGTTCCACGAGCTTGTACCAGCAGCCTTCCGGCGCCTTTCGTCGCGTGTTCCAGCCGCAAACGTAGAGCCTGTCCTCGGCGCGGGTCATGGCGACGTAAAGAAGACGCCGGTATTCCCGGTCGCGCGCCGCGGCGTAATCGGCGCGCGCGCCGGCGGCCACCTCGCCGTCGTAATCCTTGCGGATCGGCCAGATGGCGAGCGGCACGCGCCCCGCCTCGCCCGCCTGATCCGTGGCCTCGAGCCAGTAGAGACCCGGCGCGCCGCGCGGGACCTGCAGCGTATCCGGTAGGAAGATCACGGGCGCCTGCAGCCCCTTGGCCCCGTGCACGGTCATCACGCGCACCGCGGCGCCGCCGTGTTCCAAGTCCCGCTTGACCTCTTGGGCGCCCACTTCGAGCCAGTGCAGGAATCCCTCGAGGGACGGTATCGACTCGCGCTCGTAGGCGATCGCCAGGGAAAGAAACTCCTCGATGGGATCGACGGCATCCGGCCCGAGCCGGCCCGCCAGCCGCCGCCGGCCGCCGCGCGGCCCCAGCACCTCGGCGAACAGCTCGAAGGGGCGACGGAAATCCGCCCGCGCCCGCAATTCGCTCAGCTCCTCGAAAGCCGCGCGACAGGCCGCATCCCGCCGCGCCCGAGCGCGGAGCGCATCCCAGAGGGGACCCCGGCGCCGGTAGGCCAGCTCGAAGAGCTGCTCCTCGCTGAGCCCGAACAGCGGCCCTTTGAGGAGCGTTGCCAGCGTGAGGTCGTCTTCCGGCAGCAGCAACGCCCGCCCCAAGGCCACCAAGTCCATGACCGGGAGCTGATCGGTCAAGACCATGCGGTCCACCCCCGACACCGGCACGCCGCGCTGCTTGAGGCCGCGTACCAGCTCCTCCACGAACTCGTTGCGCCGCCGGACCAGCACCATGACGTCACCCGGCTGTATTCGCCGGTGCTTCGATTCGAGCCAGGCTTCCGGATCGTCGGCCCCGGCCGGATCGCGCGTCCAATGCCAAATTTTATGGGCAACCAGGTCCGCCAAGCGGGTGCGCGCCGCCGGCTGGCCCGCGGCGCCCATGGGCGGCTCCCAGGGCCGCGGCAGGTCCGGTTCCTCCGGATCGGCGGTGGGCCACAGCTCGACGCG
>JBHIDD010000377.1:0-1989 GCA_046759925.1 Kiloniellaceae bacterium | reverse complement strand
GACGGCGACCGCTCCCGCGCGGTTGACGGCGAGCTTCCTCATCAACAACCCCTGCGAAACCGATCAGGTCGTGCGCCAGCGCCGAGGAGACGCCGAGCAGGACGAAGATAATCGGAGTGACTGCGGCTCTCAATGCCTAGCTCAGGTCTCGGCGGAAGCGTTCTCCAAGATGCGCCGTCGGCATCGCCGCGCTCATTGTTCCTCGGCGTTATCATCAGGCGGTGGGCGGCCCTCGAAATAGGCAAGGGCGCCCGTATGCGTCGGCACCGTGGCGTCCGGGTCCGATGGCCCATCCTCTTGAGGGAAAACGGCGACTGAGAACGCCTCACGATTCGTGCTTAGGGTCTCGGCGACGAGGTAGGCGTGGCGAGCCGGAAAGTCGTCACGGCAGATCAATAGGTAGCCGCCGAGGCCGATGATGGTCCTCAGCGGCAACGGGCCATGATCGACGAAGGGTGGCCGGCCCTTGAGCAGGGCAACAGCGTCCTTGCGCGAGAGGAGCGCCAGGTCCATCTGCTTGGAGCTGATCAGGCTGCCGATGCGTCTCGTATAAGGCGCGCGAGTCACGCGCGCTTTGCTGGCGGGCAGGTAAGTGGCAAGGACCTCCGCCACGCGTTTCCCGAGCGGGTACGAGGGAACGTCGGTTTTGCTCGTAAGGATCAGCAGATAGCGTTTGCGATAGATCTTCCATTGCCGGTACGGCGTATGGCCCGAGGCAAGCGTCAGTGCTGCGACGATCAGCGCCGATTCAAGGAACGACCGTCGGTTCATGAGCACGCGCGAGTCATGAAACTCGGGCAAGCATTCCTGGCCACCCGCCGTCCAGCATTCGACGGTCCACCGGACCGTCGCGGCAATTCTACTCCTTGAAGATGGTCAGGGGCAGAATAGCCGAGACGATGTAGTTCGGTACGTCGACCAGCTGACCGATCCGCAAATCCACCGCGACGCTCGCAATGACATAGGCCTGCTCACGGGTCAGACCCTTTTCTTTGACCATGTAGTCGATGATTTCGAGGAGCGCACTACGTGCGGCGAGCGTCAGGTCCTCCGACAGGTTGGTCAACGGGCCGATCTTCTCACCATCGATGTAGGTCGCATAGGCCGGCACCTCGCCTGCATTCTTCAGCGGCAAACCGGTGGTGGCGTAGAACTTGGCCGGCTCCAGCGCCTTGAGTTGGTCGCCGCCTTCGAAATGCGGCACCTTGACAAAAGCGCCCAGGCCCTTGCGTACCTCGGTCACGACCGTGACTTTAGCTCCCATCTCGATGGCCGTGCCGGAGACCTCGCCGTCGCCCTGGGCGTAGTGCACGTCGCCGACAAAGAGGCCGCAGCCATCGATGAAGCAGGGCAGCAGCAGCGTCGTGCCGACCTGCATCTGCTTCACGTCCATGTTGCCGCCGTTCTCGCGCGGCGGGATGGTGCGTACGCACTTGTCGTTGTGACTCCCATTGGGCCCACAGACACTTGCCGGCAGCGCGTCCGTGGGCTGCGGTGTCAGCACGACACCACCAGCCTCGGCCAGCTTGGCCTCGCGTTCCAGCCACACTTCGATCTCAGGCTCGCCCGGCAGGACTCCGACTGTGCCCATGAAGCCGATGAATGGAATGGCGACACCGGGAATCTGCTCGGACGTTGCCTCCAGGCGCGTAAGCCGCCAATTGGCGATCCACGGATCGGGGAATACGTCGCGCAGGAAACCGAAACCCGGGACGATCACCGTATAGCCGTAATCATCAGGGGCGATGTCGACGAGGGTGATGGCGAGGACATCGCCGCGCTCGGCGCCTTCGATGTGGACCGGCCCGGTCATCGGGTGGACCAGGTTCAGGTTCGCGGCAGCAACGTCGTCAGGAATCGAATCGAAACTGAAGTCGCTGTCCAACGCATCGCGCGTCTCGAACACGATGTGTTCGCCGGGCCTGGCGCGGGCGACAGGCTGAATGGCCGGATGGTAACGATTGAAGCAATTCGCGTCGTCTCGGCAGT
>JBHIDD010000376.1:0-1992 GCA_046759925.1 Kiloniellaceae bacterium | reverse complement strand
ATCAAGCCGACGCCGACCGGGCGCATGATCGTCGAGGCGGCGGCCGGGCGCATGCCGGGCTTCGTGGATACCGGCCTCAACCTGGTCCATGTCGACGATGTCGCGGCCGGCCATCTGCTCGCCTTCGAGCGCGGCGCAGTGGGCGAGCGCTACGTGCTCGGTGGCGAGAACCTGACCCTGCGGGAGATCCTGGCCGAGATCGCCGCCCTCTGCGGCCGGCGGCCGCCGCGCCTGCGCCTGCCGCACGACCTCATCCTGCCGCTCGCCTACGGGGCCGAGGCCTGGGCGCGGCTCACCGGCTCCGGCGAGCCCTTCGTCACGGTCGACGGCATCCGCATGGCCAAGAAACGCATGTTCTATTCCAGCGCCAAGGCCAAAGAGCGGCTCGGCTACCGCGCCCGCCGGCCGGCCGAGGCGCTCGGCGATGCCGTCGCATGGTTCCGCGAGGCCGGGTACCTGGCCTGAGCGGGATCTGGGCCGACAATGCGGCCGGGGGCGCACGCGTTGCGTCACGATCCCGCGAGACTCCGCCGCCGCGGGTCGATCCTGCTTGGCATGCCGCGGCGGAAACGGTAGGGATAAGCGTCGGGGCCGGGCGACCGCGCCGGGCTATCGCGAAACGATCGAGGGCACATAACGATCACATCGAAAGGTTCCCCGTGCCGGTCCCCTTGAGACAGCAGATCCGCGTCGGCGCGTACATCCTGAGGCAGCGGCTGAGGCGGCGCGCGCGTTTTCCGCTGGTGCTCATGCTCGAGCCCCTGTTCCGGTGCAACCTGGCCTGCCCGGGTTGCGGGAAGATCGACTATCCCGACGATATCCTGAACCAGCGCTTGTCCGTCGCCGAGTGCATCGAGGCGGTGGAGGAGTGTGGCGCGCCGATCGTTTCGATTCCCGGCGGCGAACCGCTCCTGCACAAGGAGATCGGCACGATCGTCGCCGAGATCGTCAAGCGCAAGCGGTTCGTCTATCTCTGCACGAATGCCCTGCTGCTCGAGAAGAAGCTCGAGCTGTTCAGGCCGAGCCCCTATCTCACGTTTTCCGTGCATCTGGACGGGCTGGAGGACGAGCACGACCAGGCGGTCGACCGGACGGGCGTCTTCGAGCGCGCGGTCAAGGCGATCCGGAGCGTCAAGGCCGCCGGATTCCGGGTGACCGTGAACTGCACCCTGTTCGACAACGCCGAAGCCGAGCGGGTCGCCGCGTTCTTCGACTTCGCGACCGAGCTGGGCGTCGAAGGCATCACGGTCTCGCCGGGCTATGCCTACGAGCGCGCCCCCGACCAGCAGCACTTCCTCGCCCGCCGGCAGACCAAGACCCTGTTCCGGGAGATCTTCAGGCGGGGCAGGGGACGGAAATGGCGCTTTGCCCAGTCGCCCCTGTTCCTCGACTTCCTGGCCGGCAACCAGGACTACCGCTGCACCCCCTGGGGCAACCCGACGCGCAACATCTTCGGCTGGCAACGGCCCTGCTACCTCTTGAACGAGGGCTACGCCGCCTCCTTCCGCGAACTGATGGCCGAGACCCGGTGGGACGACTACGGCACCGGCCACTACGAGAAATGCGCCAACTGCATGGTCCACTGCGGCTACGAGCCGACCGCCGTCAACGACACGCTCAAGAACCCGCTCAAGGCCCTGAAAGTCGCGCTTTTCGGGATCAGGACCGAGGGGCCGATGGCGCCCGAGATTCCGCTGGAGACTCAGCGGCCGGCCGAGTTCGTCTTCGACGATCTGGTGGCCGGCGCCCTTTCCCGGGAGCACGAGGACGAAACCGCCGAGGCCGAATCAATCGCAGCCGAATAGGGGCCCGGGCAAGCGGGCAACCCGCTCCAAGGTATCGAAGGCGAATCGCACCTCGGCGGCCAGCCGGATCATGGCCGGGCCTTCCCAGGGCCGCAGGTAGAGGGTCACGAGAAACGGTAGGAGCCGCAGCCTGCCGTCCGGGCCGGCGGCCTTGAGCGCCGCGCGGGGCAGGTTGCGCTGCGCCGGA
>JBHIDD010000375.1:0-1995 GCA_046759925.1 Kiloniellaceae bacterium | reverse complement strand
CGCTTCTTGCCGGCCTTCTGCTTTTCGAGCAGCTTGCGTTTGCGCGTCACGTCGCCGCCGTAGCACTTGGCGGTCACGTCCTTCCTGAGCGCGCTCACCGTCTCGCGGGCGATGATCTTGCCGCCGATGGCGGCCTGGATCGCGATCTTGAACAGCTGGCGGGGAATCAGCGCCTTCAAGCGCCGGCAGAGCGCCCGGCCGCGCGGCTCGGCCTGGGCCCGGTGCACGATCATGGAGAGCGAATCGACCGGCTCCGAATTGACCAGGATCGAGACCTTGACGAGATCCCCCGCCCGGTAGCCGTCGAGCTGATAGTCGAAGCTGGCGTAGCCCCGCGAGACCGATTTCAGCCGGTCGTAGAAGTCGAAGACCACCTCGTTGAGGGGCAGGCGGTAGACCACCATCGCCCGGTTGCCGGCGTAGGTGAGGTCGAGCTGCGCGCCGCGCCGCGCCTCGCAGAGCTTGAGCACGGCGCCGAGATAACCGTCGGGCACCAGGATGGTCGCCCTGATCCAGGGCTCCTCGATCGCGGCGATCTGGACCGGATCGGGCATATTGGTCGGATTGTGCAGATCCAAGACCGCGCCGCCCACGAGCCTCACGCGGTAGACCACGCTGGGCGCCGTGGTGATGAGGTCGAGATCGAACTCGCGGGTCAGCCGCTCCTGGACGATCTCCAGGTGAAGCAGGCCGAGGAAGCCGCAGCGGTAGCCGAAGCCGAGCGTGGCCGAGGTTTCCGGCTCGTAGCGGAAGCTGGAATCGTTGAGCGCCAGCTTGGCCAGCGAGTCGCGCAGGTCCTCGTATCGGGGGGCATCCGCCGGGAACAGGCCGCAGAAGACGACCGGCACGCTCGGCTTGAAGCCCGGCAGGGGTCCTGCCGCCGGGCGCCGTTCCTCTGTGATGGTGTCGCCCACCTTGCAGTCGGCCACCGCCTTGATGCTGGCGGTGATAAAGCCGATCTCGCCGGGGCCGAGGGCGCCTGTCTCCGTCATCTTGGGCTTAAAGACGCCGACCCGGTCCACCAGGTGCGTGGCCCCCGAGCCCATCATCCGGATCTTCGCCCCCGCCTTCAGCGCGCCGTCGATGACCCGCACGAGCGTGATCACGCCGAGGTAGGAATCGTACCAGCTATCGACGAGGAGCGCTTTCAAGGGCGCGGACCCGTCGCCTCCCGGCGGCGGCAGGCGGGCGACCAGGGCCTCCAGCACCTCAACCACGCCGGCACCCGTCTTGGCGGAAATCCCGATCGCATTCGCGGCGTCCAGGCCGACGACCTCCTCGATCTGCCGCCGGATCCGCTCCGGCTCCGCGGCCGGCAGGTCGATCTTGTTGAGCACGGGCACGATCTCGTGGTCGGCCTCGAGCGCCAGATAGACGTTGGCCAAGGTCTGGGCCTCGACCCCTTGGCTGGCGTCGACCAGCAAGAGCGAGCCCTCGCAGGCCGTAAGCGAGCGGCTGACCTCGTAGGAAAAGTCCACGTGGCCGGGGGTGTCGATCAGGTTGAGGGTATAGCGCTTGCCGTCCTGCGCCGCGTAAGACAGCCGCACGGTCTGCGCCTTGATGGTGATGCCGCGCTCGCGCTCGAGCTCCATGGTGTCGAGCACCTGGTCCTTCATCTCGCGCGCGGGCAGGCCCCCGCAGAGCTGGATCATGCGGTCGGCCAGCGTCGACTTGCCGTGGTCGATATGGGCGATGATCGCGAAGTTGCGGATGCGGGAAAGCGCGGTCATGGGGCGCGCTATAGCACCGGGACGGAGAAGGGCCAAGGGGGAGCATCGCGGTTCCGGCACCGCGCCGGCGGCCTCTCGCGGCTGCGTAACCGAGATGAATTACCCCTCGGTCGGCCCCAACGGCCTTCGCCGCGGCGCGCTCCGCGCCGTCGACGAATCTCGACGCTCTCCTCTACGAGAACTTCGCGGAGCTGCGCGCCGCACGCACCGAGGAGGGCGCCCGGATCGAGGCCTTCGCGGCCGGGCTCTTGGCCGAGTTCCTAGA
>JBHIDD010000374.1:0-2015 GCA_046759925.1 Kiloniellaceae bacterium | reverse complement strand
CTAGACACCGTGCCGGTCGATGAGGAGCTTGGCGGTACGGTGGATGTCGAGGTCAGAGACGGTTATCGCAACGATCTTCGCCACCCTGCGGCTTGCGCCTCCTCCTCGGTGCAAAACCATCGCTCACCCTTGGCCGTCTTAATCGAGATCAAAGCGTTCAAGGCCTGCGCATGAAATGATAAGGTAAGCGTTGCCTTGAGGGTCGGCGCGGCCACCGTCAAGGCAAACGAACACTTTTTTCGTCGCAAGCTGGGAGAGCAAGATGCGTTCCTTACGCCGGCCGGCCGTCGCCCTTTTCGCCGCTGCAACACTGCTCCTGTTTGCCGGATGCGCCACCCAGGCCGATCTCGACGCGCTGCGGTCAGAAGTGGTGGCGAGCCAGGCCGATCTCGACGCGCTGCGGTCAGAAGTGGCGGTGAGCCAGGCCGCGGCCCGCGCCGCCGAACAGGCCGCAGCGGCGGCGGCGGCGGACGCACGCAGCGCCGCCGCCGAAGCGCGCAAGGCCGCCGAGCGCGCGCGCACCGCGGCGCAGGCCGCCGAAGAGGCCGCGGCCGCGGCCAAGGCGGCGAGCGAGAAGGCCGATCGCATCCTCCGCGAGTCGCTGCGCAAGTAGCGTAACGCCGTTCGGCTGGTTCCCATCGGCGCCTCCACGGCCCCAGGACTTCACCTGGCGGGGCGCGTGATCCGAACAGGGATGCCGCGGCGTTCGCCGGCGGCGGCGCGCACGATCGCCCAATCGATTCGGTCCGCCTGAGGCCCGGCTGCAGTTCTTACCCGCGCCTCGAGATCCGGGATCGGCCGTGCATTGAACCGGCCGCCTGCTTCGAGTTCGTCGGCTTGAAGCTGGGTCGGATGGACTTCGAGGTAAAGCTCGTCCCCGAACCACCCGAGCTTGACGTCTTGGTCGACGAATACCACCGGCGTGCCCACCTGAACCCGACCGAACAAACGGGAGATGTCCTCAGGGTAGAGCCTGATGCAGCCGTGGCTCACTCGGCGGCCGATCCCGATAGGTTTGTTGGTCCCGTGGATGACGTAGCCCGGCCAGCCGAGATCGAGCGCGAACGCGCCAAGCGGGTTGTCGGGCCCGGGCGCCACGACCGCCGGCAATTCCGGCCGTTCGGCGCGGATCGACGGCGGCGGCA
This sequence comes from Kiloniellaceae bacterium, assembly GCA_046759925.1. Classification (GTDB taxonomy): domain Bacteria; phylum Pseudomonadota; class Alphaproteobacteria; order Kiloniellales; family J153; genus JBHIDD01. Next base: position 870 of record JBHIDD010000374.1, on the reverse strand, counting down.
CCCACCATGGCCGCTCGCGCTTGCGAGCGATGTATGTCGCGCCGAGCGGTGTTTCGCTTCCCGTCTTTCCGCTCCCTACCGGAAGCGTAACCACGGGCTCCGGCGACGCCGGAAAGTAGTAAAGCCGTTGCTCGGCAAGGTTGACGACGATACCGCGCCGCGGCGCGTCGGGGAGCAGGTGGGCGGCGGGCAACAGGATTGTGGTGCCCGTGCCGGGCAACCAGGGATCGATGCCGGGATTCGCTGCCAGCAGTTCGACGAACCCGAGGTCGTGCCGCCGCGCGATTCCCACCAGCGTGTCCTCTTCATTCGTCGTGACCGCCAGCAGCTCGCCGATCAAGTCGCCGTCGGCGCGAACATCGCTCGGTGCGGCGAGCGAACTCGAGATGCCGGCGGTAATGACCACGGCGGCGAGAATCAGTTGCCTCAACATCGGTTGCCAATGCTGCGACGCGGACACCCACGGGCCAGCGGCCCCGGCGGGAGCCGGCGACGGTCTTCGAGGTCGGCAAAGGCCAGTCTGGCACGCCCGGCGCCCGGTAGATTGACCCACATCAACCCCGCGCGGCCGCGCCCAGTCGGCCGACATCGCGGATCGCGGGGTGATCGAAAAGGACTTGGCGCCAGACCGGTTGCGGAGCTAATGTACTGGTTCCGACAGTTCGCTTCCAGGTGAGGCGAGTCACCTCAATTGGTGAGCCTGTCCCGGTCGGGTTCGGGGCGTCTGAATCGGGACACTAGCGACTCTCTAGAGTGGCCAGAGGGCACGGGCCCGGCGCCCCGACGCAGTCAATTGACATTGCGGAAATCCCGTCCGTGCATTTGCACGGACTTGGCACGCGAGCAATCGCTGCATAATCCTAGGGAGGA
>JBHIDD010000373.1:0-2029 GCA_046759925.1 Kiloniellaceae bacterium | reverse complement strand
CGTTGAAGGCATCTTCATCGGCTCGGCGGCAAGCGCGACTGCGCGCCGCGCCCACCGGCGCGAAAGCCAAGGGGCCGAATGGCCCCGCCCGGCGCTTGCGGGAACATAGGCGAGTCCATTCGTGGGCGCGCCGGTATGACGCGGGAAGTCGCAGTTCTTGTGCCTCCGGCCCCCGCCTGGGACGCCGCTTGAGGCTTAGCCGCAACGGCGGGCGATACACGCCGCGAGTCGGCCTTTAATGGTCGTCGTTGGTGAGCGCGTTGAGGTGAACGATGAAGTTCGTCGGGTCGAATTTCAGCCCGTGATACCGCGCTCTCAGGTTTCCGCTCTTGTCGATGAGATGCGTGACGACCGCGTGCAGCAGGTAGTCCTCCTTGATGCGGGTGAACTTCAAGCCGTAGCGCTCGGCCAGGTCCCGGGTCGCCGCCGGGCGGCCCGGCCCGCTGGTCAGGAAGGTCCAGTTGACGGGGTCCAGGCCGTGGGCGGGGCCATAGGCCTTCAGCGCCTCCGGGGTGTCGCGCCCGGGATCGGTCGTGATGCTGACGAACCGCACGATCTCCCGCATGGGCGTGGAGTTGACCATCTCCTGGATTTCCGCGATGCGCTCGCTGTGCAGCGGGCAGAAATCCGGGCAGGTCGCGTAGATGAAATTGAGCACCACCACCTTGCCCCGGAATTCCGCCAGGCCGACCGCGCGCCCCTGGGCGTCTTGCAGCGTGAAATCCGGCGCCGGCCGGTTCACGACTTCGAGGTAAGCCTCCCGCGTCTGCAGCGCATCCTCGAGCTCCTCGAGCGAATGGGCCGCCGCCGAAGCCGCGGCGAGGCCGAGCAGCCCAAGCCCCGCCGCGAGGCCGCCGGCGCGCCTCAAAGCGCGCGCCCTCACGATACCGGACCTGCGGTGTCTCATTGCATCGGTTCGCGGTTTCCCGACCGCGGTGGAATTCCGGCGTAATTCTCCAAAAAATGAGGATGGCGAAAGCCCGGTCAAGGTCCGTTGTACCGGACCGTGCCCAGGCCCGAGACGTCGTAGCCGCCCATCCGCGCCGCGCGGTCCCGGAACGCCTGGCTGCGCGCGAAGGAGATGAGCCGCTGGACCGGCGCCTCGAAATAGTCGCGGCGGCGAACCAGCAGGTCGTAACGCTCGCGCATCAGCGGCACGAAGCCGAGCTTGAGCGTCCGCGCCACCGCCTCGATCGCGAGGCCCGCCTCGGCCCGGCCCTCGAGGATCGCCACGCCCAGATCGGTCTCGCCGCGCGCGGTCTCCGCCGCGACGTCCAGGTCGTCCAGGCTCAGCCCCTCCTTGGCCAGAAGATGGGCGAGCAGGAGCTGGCTGCCGGCCTCCTCCTGGCGGCGCATCACGGTCAGGCGCGCCTCGTGCAAGTCCCGGAGGCTACCGATTCCGCGCGGGTTGCCGGCGGCGACCACCAGGCCCTGCTGGCGCCAGGCCCATTCGAGCAGCACGGCGCCCTGGCCGGCGCGGCCGGCCCCGGAGAGGCTCGCACCGAGCGCCGGCAGGTTGAAGTCGCCGGTCTCCGCGTCGAACAGGTGGAGCCCGGCGACCACCGCCTGGCCCTCGGCAAGGCGTTTGATGCCGTCCAGGCTGCCGCCCGGGAGCAGCGCCAGGCCGCAGCCCGATTCCTTGACCGCCCAGTCGAGCAGCGGATCGTGACTGCCGGCGATCACCGGCGGCGATTTGAGCGGCGTTTCGCCCGCGACGTTCTCGGCCAGCCAGAGATCGATCAAGGCCTTGGGGAACAGCCACTTTCCCGTTACCCGCGTACAGGGAATCGCGCGCCGGCGGACCAGTTCGTAGATCCGGCGCTCCTTGATGCGCAGGTACCCGGCCACCTCCTTGGTGGTCATGAAGTCTTGCATCGCGGGCGTTTCGTCCGGCCGGGTCATGGCCCACAGTATAGCCACCGCAGGATCCCGATGGCCGCACGAAATTTGGGGTCGTTTTCCGGAGCCGCTGGTCGGTAATATGCCGCCCACTGGTCATACCCAAGCGCGGGCCGGGCGGGCCGGCGGC
>JBHIDD010000372.1:0-2080 GCA_046759925.1 Kiloniellaceae bacterium | reverse complement strand
CCCGGGCGGGCCGATTTGCTCCCATGAAATGGGTCAATATCAGGAGCGGTTGGTATTTATGCGGGATCGCGGTCTGACGCGCTCAGCGCGAGGACGGCCCGGGCCGCTGCCAGGATTCGAGCCGGGCCCGCATGCGCCTGACATGGCTGCCCGGCCAATAGACCCGGCCGCACGCCGGGCAGGCGTTGATCGCGACGCCGAGAGCGCGGGCCTGCGGCGGGACCCCGGCCCGGTGGATCCGGGCCGCGGGGCGCAGGACGGCGTTGTCGACCAGGCACCGGGTAAAGGGCGCGTGCAGCCAGTCGATCCCCATGCCGTCGCGCAACTCGCGGGCGGTGGCGTCCAGGCCGTTTGCCGAGAGCGTCACGACGCGCCCGTCGGCGTCCGTCCGGGCGGCGAGTTCGCGGTCGCAGGTGAGCACGACCCGGCCCTCGACGAGGGCGCGCCGCAGCAAACCGCGGTCCGGTAGGCCCCTGCCGGCAATCGCGGTATCGTAGCCCGCCGCGCGCAGCCAGCGGCCGAGCCCCTGGAGCATCTCGTCGCAAAGCAGCTTCACCGGGCCGCAGTGACCGTCCTTGCCGGGCCCGGCAGCGGTGCCGGGCGCGCTGTCCGGCGGCGCGAACCGATGGGTGTGGTCATGCATGACCCCGATCATACAACAATCGAGGTCGAATGTTATGCGGGTTACCGGGGCGAAGAGACGCCGCGTCGCTTCGTACTCGGGAACAGGGCCGTCGCGGTCAGCGAGATCCTGGAGCGCTGGCGCGCGCCCGATCACCGGTACTTCAAGCTGAAGGGCGCGGACGGTGCAACCTACCTGCTGCGCCACGACACGGACTCGGGCCGTTGGCAGCTGGTCGGCGTCGACCCGGCGGGGCGCGCGCCGTAGGTCTGCGCGGCCGACCGGCAAATCACTTGCCGGCACCCGCCTTGCGGTAGACGGGCAGGGTGCCTTCGGCGCGCACCGAAGTTATGGCGCCTTTCGGAAGGCGCTCGTGCGCGCCGATCACAAGAAAGCCGCCCGGGCGCAGCTTGCGGTCGATTTCGCCCAGGAGTTCTTCCTGCAGGGACGCCTCGAAATAGGTGAACACCAGGTTCCGGCACAGGATCAGATCGAACCGGCCGGCCGGCCGCGCGGTTCGGATGTCCTCTTGCCGAAAGCTGATGCCGCGCCGGAACTCGGGACGCAGGCAGAGGCGGGTGCCGCGGCGGGTGAAGGCCTGCTCCAGCCACGGCGCCGGCAGGTCCTTGAGCGAGGCCCGTTCATAGCAGGCGGCCGCGGCGCGCGTCAGCATGGCTTCGTCGGCATCGGTGCCGAGGATGGCGAGCCGCACGCCCCGCCCGGCCGGCTCGCCCGACAGGTCCCAAACCAACCGGAGGCTGTAGGCTTCCTCGCCCGAGGCACAGCCGGCGCTCCAACAGCGGACCTCGCGCGCGCCGCGGGCCGCGGCCCGTTCGGCCAGCTCGACGAGGATCCTGCGGCCCACCGCCTCGAAGACCTGTCGGTCCCGGCAGAACCGGGACACCGGAATCCGGCAGAACGCGTCGAGTCGCGCCCATTCCTCGGGGTCCTCCGCCAAAAGTGCCCGGTAGCCATCGAGATCGTCGAGGCCGAGGTCGCGCAGCCGGCGCGTGATGCGCTTGCACACGGTCTTGCGCACCTTCCGGTATCCGGGCCAGCGCAGCCGGAGACGCGGCAGGCACCATTTAAGGAACCGAACGCAGTCCTCGTTTCGCATGGCCGCTCCGGATGAGCCGGCCGGATCGTATCGGGCCGCCGGGCGCCATGATGGGTCCGGCGCGGCGCGCGCGGCAAGCGCCCCGTGGTTCAAATCGCGGCGCGCGGCGGCCATGCCGGGGGAGTCCGGGGCGGGTGCGGCAAAGGCGCGGGCGGCGGGGCCGTCGCGGCCCGCGCGGAGCGGTGGGCGCGCCTCGCGGCCCGGCTGCCCGCTGTAGTGTTCCGACTCTAACACTTGATGCCCCGATGCACGTGAGAAAGGATTCACCACGAAGGCACGAAGGCGAGAGAGAACGTATTGAAATCCTTAGTGTCCCCGTCCTCCGCAGCGGCAGCGGTGGC
>JBHIDD010000371.1:0-2107 GCA_046759925.1 Kiloniellaceae bacterium | reverse complement strand
TATTACCTCAAGGGCGTGGCGCCGCCGCATATCCAGCTCATGGACATCTTCAAGGGGTGCTTCCCGTTCCTGTCGGTGGTGCTGCTCGCCATGGTGATCCTCTACAACTTCCCGGAGATCGCGCTGTGGCTTCCTGAGCAAATCTACAAGGTCAGGTAATTGACGAATGGCGGCCCCGAACACGCGTTGACCTTGGCGGAACTGAGTGCCGCCAGGGCGGCGGAGGCGATCCGCTCGGGCGAGTGCACCGCCGAGGAACTGGTCCAGGCCTGCCTCGACCGTATCGCCGAGATCGAGGACACGGTCCAGGCCTGGGCCCACCTTGAGCCCGAATATGCCTTGGAGCAGGCCCGCGCCGCCGATGAAGCATACCGCGCGGGCATGAGCCAGGGGCCGTTGCACGGCATCCCAGTCGGCGTGAAGGACATCTTCGACACCAAGGACATGCCGACCGAGGACGGCACGGTCCTTCACAAGGGCCGCATGCCCGGCGTCGATGCCACCGCGGTGGCCCGGCTGCGCGAGGCGGGCGCCGTCATCATGGGCAAGACCGTCACCACCGAGCTGGCCGTCTACGCCCCGGGCAAGACCCTGAACCCCCACGACCCCGGGCGCACGCCCGGAGGGTCCTCCAGCGGCTCGGCGGCGGCGGTGGCGGCCCATATGGTGCCGCTCGCCACCGGCAGCCAGACCAACGGTTCGACCATTCGCCCCGCGTCCTACTGCGGGGTCTACGGCTTCAAGCCCAGCCACGGGCTCATCTCCCGGCACCATGTGCTCCAGCTGTCGCGGCACCTGGACCAGATTGGGGTTTTCGCCCGCACCATCGAGGATACGGCCTTGATCGCCGAGGCGCTGATCGCCTACGACGAGCACGATCCCGACACGCGGCCGCGCGCGCGGCCCGATCTGACCAGGGCGGTGACCGAGGAACCGCCGGTCACGCCCCATTTGGGTTTCGTCAAGACGCCGGTGTGGGACCAGGCCGACGAGGACACGAAAGAGGCTTTCCCCGAGCTGGCCGAACACGTTTCAGAGACCGTCAAGGACATTTCCGATGACAAGGTGGAGACCCTCGCGGGGGACGTGGTCAAGGAGGCCGAACTTCCGGAACTCTTCAATGAAGCCCACGGGTGGCTTCAGACGATCATGGAAGCCGACCTCGCCAGCAGCCTCGCCCACGAATACGAAACCGGCAGGGACAAGCTGAGCGCCGTCCTGCGCGAGATGATCGAGCGCGGGCAGAAGGTTCTGGCCGTCGACTACAACCGGGCGGTGGACGGGATCGAGGTATTGAACAGCCTCCTCGACCCCATTTTCGAACAATATGACGCCATTCTCACCCCGGCCGCCACCGGCGAGGCCCCGGTCGGGCTTGACTCCACCGGCAGCCCGACCTTTTGCACCATCTGGACGCTGTGCGGGATGCCGGCGATCACCGTCCCCATCCTGAAGGGGTCAAGCGGAATGCCGATCGGGGTCCAGGTGGTGGGCCCCAAAGGCGATGATGCCCGGCTGCTCAGGACGGCCCGCTGGCTTGTGGACATCGCGGGGAAATAATGGCGCGCAGGGAAAAAGAATCGGCGGCCAATGGCGGTGTTGCAGCGATCCGAAGCGGAGTCTAAAGTGGAGTTACGGTGAGGATCCGGTTTACGGACGATGATGAAGGCATGTAGGGAGGCATCGAAATACTATGAATAACCTGATCACCGGCGTGATCGGTATTTTGATAATCATTGTATTCTTGGGTTATTATGCCACCGATATAGCGTCTGTTCCACTTTTCCTCATAATCATAGGTGTCCTCGGCTTGGCGTGTGCCGATTTTTACGGATCTCTGAAGCAACGTAATACCAATTCTGGACGGCCGGGCGGTAACACCCCTGTCGGGCAAGGAAATACTACGCGCGGAAATCAGGACAAAAATTCCGAGACCGGCGAGTAATCCTGGTTTGCAGGGGTGATTCGCCCCGCCCAAAGCGCAGGCGACGCGCTCTCCTCCTCCGACGGCTCCGATTGCCGGTCACCGAAAGGGGCCGGCCGATCACGGAACTAGTGGCCTGTATCAGCTAAATTGCACCGATACGATCGCTTTTCCCGTTTCCTC
>JBHIDD010000370.1:0-2108 GCA_046759925.1 Kiloniellaceae bacterium | reverse complement strand
CCGGGGGCGACGCGACCTACCGGCAGATCTACGACATCGTGCGCGGCAAGGACTTTGCCGCCGGCTATGGCTCCGAAGGCTTCCGCGCCAACGTGCGGTCCTTCATCAAGCGGATCCGCAAGAAGTTCCGCGACGTCGACCCGGAGTTCGACCGGATCGACAACTACGCCGGGTTTGGCTATCGCTGGCTCGACGAGGCCGGCGAGGTGGGCACCGAGGGGGAACCGACCGGTCGGGAGCCATCGCAATCCGACGGGGTTGAGTGAACGTGGCCCGGGTCGAGCAGGTCCCGGCGCCTGCCGCATCGCGCCAGACCAGCTTGCCGGTGGGACACATCATCCGCTCGCTGTGGACCAAGTTGGCCCTGCTGCTGCTTGTCTTTATCGCCGTGCCGATCATCCTCTACGGCGAGTTCCGCCAGGCCGACTGGGAGAAGCGCGCCCTCCTGCTGGAAAGCGTGGGCGCCCAGGGCCGGCTGATCGCCCAGAGCTTGGCGCCGCTTCTGGAGCGCGAGGAGGCCGCGTCGCTGCCGGAACTGAACGAGCGAATCAAACGTTTCGCCACGCCGCAGACCGGGATCAAGGTGCTGTACCGGCCGACGGGCGAAGCCGGGAGGGACGGGTTTTTCTTCGTCGCCTCCGAACCGCCGGTGGCCGCGGAAACATTGGCGGCCGAGCGGGACCGGCTGATGGCCCGCGGCGTGCTGGACAAGCTCTCGCAGTCCTGCCGGGGCGAACTGGCGATTGCGCTGCGGCATCGCGGGGCCGGCGGCAAGGAGGAGCTTCTGACCTCGATCACGCCGGTGAACACCGACTCCGGGTGCTGGGCCGTGATCACGACCCACACCACCGGCGAGATGCTTGGCCGGGCCATCGACAAGCCCTACTGGAATACCTTCGAGGTGCGCATGGCCGCGGCCATCTACGTCGGCATGGCCATCTTCACCATCGGCCTGTTTCTGGCCATCTGGCGCGGCCTGTTGCGGTTCCGGGAACAAGCCCGGCGAATCAGCGCGGGACGCGCGACGGGGCCCGGCTTCGCGGCGCAAAACGAGGTGCCCGAGCTCGCCTTCGTGGCCGAGGAGTTCGACCGCATGACCGGCGCGCTGCAGGAGTCCGCGGAAGGCATCCGGCTGGCCGCCGAAGACAACGCCCATGCCTTCAAGACGCCGATCGCGATTCTGCGCCAGTCGCTCGAGCCCGTGAAACGGATCGTGCCGCCCGCGCACGCCCGCGGCAGGCGGGCGCTCGAAGTGATCGAGGAATCGGTCGACCGCCTGGACCATCTGGTCGCCAGCGCCCGGCGGCTGGACCGGACCACGGCCGAGCTGCTCGATTCGCCGCGCCGCGAGATCGATCTGTCGCGCCTCCTGGAGCGGTTGCTGGAGGCGTACGCCGACAGCTTCGCCGGCCGGGGCCTGAGCCTGGATGCCAAGCTCGAGCCCGGCATCGTGGTGCGCGCCGGCGAGGACATGATCGAGACGGCGGTCGAGAATGTCATCGACAACGCCATCGAGGCCTCGCCCGCAGGCGGGGCGATTATGGTCGAGCTCGAACGGCGCGAGGACTGGGCGGAACTGACCGTCTCGGATCGGGGCCCGGGAGTGCCGGCGGGCGAGCTGGAGCACATCTTCGAACGCTACGTCTCGCTCCGCCCGCCGCGCCCCGCCGCCGAGGCCGCCCCGACCGAGGACGAATCCGAGCGCGCCGACATGCCCGAGCCGCATCTGGGTATCGGCCTGTGGATCGTCCGCCGCAACCTTCGGGCGATCGGCGGAGACATCCGGGCCGAGAACCGCTCCGCCGGCGGCCTGTCCGTGATCATGCGCCTGCCGCTCGCGTAAGCGCGGGCGCCCGGTGCGGGTCACGGTTGCGCCGGAGCCGGGTTGCCTACGACGAGCAGGGTTCCACCGCCGCCTCCAGACGCCGATAGCAGGCGCCCAGCGTGACCGCCCGCGCGGCCATGAAGATCAGGAAGGCGAGCCACAGGCCGTTGTTGCCGTAGGCGGGGATCAGCTGCCAACAGGCGATCAGATAGATCAGCAGGGACAATGCAACCTAAATCCGGCAGTTGCCAGGTTCTGAAACCTGGTCCGACGGGGTCGAATT
>JBHIDD010000369.1:0-2108 GCA_046759925.1 Kiloniellaceae bacterium | reverse complement strand
CCGGGAGGGCGCCATTTCGTCCTCGATGTCTATCACGGCGGCCTCGCGCCGGCGCCAGGCGAGCGCCTGGCGACGCTTCTCGATCTGGTTCAGGATGCGGTCGCGGCGCAGCTCGGCCGCGGCGATCATGCGCTCGATCGACTCAAGGTCGCCGAGGCACTGCGAAAACGCCGCGGCCATCACGGCGTCGACGCCGAGCCCGTGGTCCGCGAGCGACGTCTCCGCTCGGCGAGCCGCCTGCGTATTGCCCCGAGCCCAGTCCCAGGCGGTTTCCCCCGCCGCCTCGTACCCCATCAGGGGCAGCAGGACTCGCGCCATGGCCTCGGTCCGCGCCGTCATCAGCAGCGCCGCCCGCAGCCGGCGCCAGCGTTGCACCTCCCAGGCGAGGTCGACGACGTCCTTGAGCCAGAGCCACTCGATCGCGTCCTCGGGCGCGACCGCGGCGCCCAGGCGGGCGAGCAGGCAATCGTAGTCGGCCGGGTCCTCGCCGGTGATCAGCGGGCGCTGCTCGAGGATGCGGGCGACCGGGCCGCCGACGCCTCCCACCACCGCCAGCGGCGGCCCGGTGGACGATGATGGTTGCTCTTTCGCCATCGCTCAGCGTCTAATACCGTTTCCGGTTGATCTATTCGGGCCTCGCTCTTCGACAAGCTCAGAGTGAGGCCCTCATGGTGAGCCTGTCGAACCACGAGGGCCGAACGATTCAACCGGAAACCGTTGTCTAATTCCGGCTCTCAGGTCAAGCTCTCCCGAACCCTTTGTCTCCCCCGGGAACACGGTTGTCTCCGAAGTCGTCACCGGTTGTCTTTGCCGGATCGCTTCATCATAGTGCCCTTTGGCTTTGGCATCCCAAGGTATGAGGCGCAATCGCGAACGGTTGTTCGCCTTGCAACGGAATCCGCGGGATCGCCTCGGCCAACGTCCCGGGGGACGCTAACGCCGCTTCTCAGCCGAACCGTTGTCTGCAATCGTGTGTTCGTTTACGCCATCGCCCCTTGCTTCTTGGGCGGCCAACGGAACGCTTCACCGGTCGCCAGCATCCGGTGCAGGATCACCGCTAGCTTGCGGGCCAGGGCGACGCAGGCCTTCTTGTGGCTGCTCCGCTTTTTGATCCGCCGCGCCCAGTCCTTCAGCGGATGGGCGCGGTGCACCACGGTGAGCATGTTGTTGGCCGCCTCGTAGAGAAGAGCGCGCAGCATCGCGTCGCCGTATTTCGATATCCGCCCGCTGTAGTCCATGTCCCCCGACTGATATCGTCGCGTCGTCAATCCGATATAAGCCCCCACCGCGCGCGATTTGGCGAACCGCCCGGGATCGTCGATGGTCGACGCGAAGGCCAGCGCCGTCACCGGGCCGACCCCCGGCGCGGTCACCAAAAGCCGGCACGCGGGATCGTTCTCGGCGCGCCTCCCGACCTCCTTGTCCAACCGCTCAATGGAGAGCGCCAAGGCCCAGCGGGCGAAGAGCAGGGGCTTAACCGTCGCGCCAAGCTGCGGATGCTCTTCGACGATCGCCGACACGCGCCGGGCGAACTTGCCCACACCTTTGGGAAAGCGGTGACCCAGGGACGCGAGGAGCCCGCGGATCGTGTTCTCCAGCGCGCGGCGCTGATGCACCAGGTGGGCGCGCGCCTTCAAGACCATCCGATCCCCTTGCCCGTCTTGGCTCTTCACCGCCACCGGGCGACAGAACCCGCTGCGGGCGATCTCCGCCAGCAGGTCGGCATCGTTGGCGTCGGTCTTGTTGTGCTGCAATTTCATCACCGCGTGAGCCTGGCGGGCGTCGATCACATCCACCGCTATCCCCAACTGGCCCAGCTCGCGCGCCAGCCAACCCGACATCGTCCCCGTCTCCAGCACAATCCGCTGCGGACACAGACAATGTTCCTTCAGCGCTTCGAACAACGCCTCGGGATCGGTCGCCGTCTTACCGTGCGCCAGCACCGTTCCGTCCGTGTTCTTCACGCAAAAAGCCGTCTCTTCCTTCGATACATCAAATCCAACATACTCCGACATGGTCACTCTCCTATGTTAGGCCCTTGGGGGCGTGTGTTGACGAGCCCCTATCATAGGCCCAGGAGAGTGACCGCCGGAATTACGCTATGTATT
>JBHIDD010000368.1:0-2127 GCA_046759925.1 Kiloniellaceae bacterium | reverse complement strand
AGGAACCGCTCAGCCCTTCACGTTCGGCGATGTCGTAAAGGCTGACACCACCGCCTGCCACGAGTTTCGCTTGCAGCGCCTGCGCCTTGACGATGAGCTTGATCAGACTGGGGTTGACCTCGACTTCTCCGGCAGCCCCGCCTTGCGCAGAGCATCGAGCCAACGCTCCATCGCTTCTGGATCTTTGATGGGGACCATGGTCCTTACCTGCGAGACGGTCAAACCGGGCAGGAGGCGAAGCAGCTCGTCGATGGTCTCCCGGGCCTCGTCCACGCGGCCGAGTAACGCCAAGCTCGCGGCTCGCTGGCGATAGGCGGTGGGAAACCGGGGGTATTCGCGGAGGATCGATCCTGTCAGTTCGATCACCTCTTCATGGCGACCGGCGATAAAGGCGGCTATACCCCAGCCGGCGAACCACATGGCTTTGCTGTAGTCGCGGGGGCTCAGCCGCAGCGCTCGATGCACCGTTTCAACCGCAGCCTCATAGTCACCCGCCAGGCCGTAGACCACGCCTAGGTAGCCGTGGGCGTCGGCCAGGTTAGGGTTAAGCTCGATGGCTCTCTTCAGGGTGTCGATAGCCTCATCGTGCTTTCGGGCCCAGGTGAGAACGAAGCCCAAGACTGCGTGTGCCAAGGCGTCGCCGCCATCCAGAGAAATGGCCTGCTGCGCCGCATCTGCCGCAGCCACACGCGACTGGGAGGCGTCCTCGCTCCAGCCGTAAAGAATATCGAGGACATATGTGACAGCGAGTTCGCTGTAAGCTTGGGCCATCTTCCGGTCTACCGCGATCGCCTCAAGGAGCAGCCGCCGTCCAGTCTCGTTGTCCTCCCTTGTGTACTTGCCGACATGCCAGCGCGCTTGCATGACGCGTTCCCAGGCATCAAGGTCCGCGCGTTCCTTCCCAAGAGTGCGCCGTATCTCGGCGCTTATGAATTCGGGCGCCACCGAAGCCACGATATTCTCGGTGATCTCGTCCTGCACCACGAATATGTCGTCAAGCTCACGATCGTAACGCTCGGCCCAGACGTGACGGTCCCTAATGGCGTCGATAAGCTGGGCGGAGATCCGCAGCCGGTTGGCTGCCCTACGCACGCTGCCCTCCAGCACGTAGCGGACGCCAAGCTCACGTGCGACCTGCTTCACATCGACTGCCATGCCCTTGTAGGTGAAGCATGAGTTCCGCGAGATGACAAAGAACCAGTGGAACTGGGACAGCGCCGTGATGATGTCTTCGGCGATGCCGTCCGCGAAGTACTCCTGCTCGGGATCTGCGCCCATGTTGACGAAAGGGAGGACCGCAATCGAGGGCTTGTCCGGGAGCTCCAAGGCAGGCGGCGATCCAGGCCCTGTTTTTCCGGCCGCTCCCATCCCGCCAAGATTCAGGCGGTAAACGCGAACCGGCTTGGTAATGTTCTTAACCTCCTGGTCGCCTAGGTCATCGAAGGTCAAATCGACCTTTGCTTCTACGCTCTGGTGGACCATGCCCGAGATGCAAATGCCGCCGGGTTCCGCCAACCCTTCGAGCCGCGCCGCGACGTTCACCCCGTCCCCGAGGAGGTTATCGCCCTCGACCATCACATCGCCGAGGTTGACACCGATGCGGAAGCGCATGCGGCGATCTTCCGGTAGGTCGGCATTGCGTTCTTCCAGGTCCCGCTGAATTTCGACGGCACAGCGCACCGCCTCGACGGGGCTCGCAAACTCGGCGATCACGCTGTCGCCAGCCGTCCCGAATATCCGCCCGTCGTGCCGGGCGATCAGACCGTCGATGATTTCACGGTAGGCGCTTAAGGTCTTGTGCGTCGCTTCTTCGTCGGCGCCCATCAGCCGTGAGTAGCCCTCGACATCGGCGGCGAGGATCACGGCCAGCTTCCGCTTGACGCCTGTTGGTTCCATGGGAGCCTCCCTGAATGGAACCGCTGAGGGCGATAGTCTAAGCCACTTCCACCCGCCCGACAAACACGCAGTGCTCAGGCACGCGCTGTGTCCGCCTCCCTATCGGATGAGCGGGTTCAAGGGGGATTTCCGTACAGCCGATTTTTGGAGATTTCGGACTTCTGACACTCGTCCTTAGGTCCGCTTCTGGCTAAGAGCGGATCTAACGCCCACCCCTGTGTCACGTCCGCT
>JBHIDD010000367.1:0-2130 GCA_046759925.1 Kiloniellaceae bacterium | reverse complement strand
ATCGGATTCGCTGTCGCTTCCGGGCTCGCTTTGGCTGCCGCCGGCCTTGAACTCTCGCCAGAAAAACAAGATGCCGATGCTGAGCACGGTGATGGTGACGATCCAGAGGTCGGGTTCCATGACGAAAACCATCACCACCCCCATGAACGCGATGACGGCCAGCATCCCGATAACGGCGAAAACCCTGTCGAGCATCTGAAAACGATCCTTCGAATCCGTGCCGCGTTTTTACAACACGGACACCCCAAGTACAAACCGGTCGTCAATCCTGATCTTCGTTCGCGACCCGGCGCTCCAGCCAGCCGGCCGTCCTGAGCAGCCTTGCGTCGTCGCCGCGGGGTCCGACCAGCTGTACGCCGAGGGGCAAACCGCTGGGGCCCTCCATGAGGGGCAACGTCACCGCCGGCGTGCCGCAGTAAGTCCAGAGCGTGCAGAACACCGGACTGCCCGTCGATTCGAGCCCGGCCGGCGCCTCGCCCGCCGTCGCCGGGGTCATGATGGCGTCGTAGCGCTCGAAGACGCGATCGAGACCCGCGTTGAGGACGCCTCTCCAGTCGACGGCCCGGTTGTAATCGACAGCGCGCACCTCTTGGCCGTTTTCGATCATGTCGCGCAGGACGGCGCTCAATTCTTCCTTGCCACGCGCGTAGTAGCCGGCAAAGTTCTTCGCCAGATCCGCATGCATGATGGTGCGGTGCAGCTCGACCGCCGAATCGAACGGCTCTGGCAGGTCGACCTCGTCGCAGTCGTCTCCGAGCACGTCGGCCAACTCCGCGAAGGCCTCCTTGGTCGCCGCCTCGGCCTGGTCCCAGACGGGCGATTTGACGAAGGCGAGGGTGGGGGTCACCGGCGGGCCTCCGGCGACGGTTTCGACGAGGTGCGGGCGGCTCGTCGGCCGCATGTCCGGGTCCCTGTCATCGTAGGCCATGAGCGATTCCGCGACCAGGGCAAGATCGGCGATCGAGCGCGCGTACACGCCCACCTGGTCCAGGTACGGGGATTGCAGGAGAACGCCGTGACGGGAAATCCGGCCGTGGGTCGGCTTGAATCCGTAAACCCCGCAGAACGACCCCGGGCGGATGACGGAACCGTTCGTCTGGGTGCCGACGGCGAGCGGCACCATGCCCGCGGCGACGGCGGCGGCCGACCCGCTCGACGAACCGCCAGGCGTGTGTCCGGGATTATGAGGGTTACGGGTCTTGCCCGGGTGGTAGACCGCGAGTTCGGTCGTCACCGTCTTGCCCATGATGACCGCGCCGGCCTCCTTGAGCTGGTTCACCACCGAGCAGTTCTCGGTCGGTTGCCGGCCCGCGTCGAGGGCGGTGCCGTTTTCGGTCGGCAATTCGCGGGTATCGAAGATGTCCTTGATCCCCACCGGCAGACCATGAAGCGGCCCGATGTCGTGGCCCGCTTCCCGGAAGTCGTCACGCGCCCGCGCCTGGGTGCGCGCGAACTCCGGATCGAGGTGCGCCCAGGCCTGGACCTCGTCATCCCGTTCGGAGATTCGTGCGAGACAGGCCTCGACGAGGTCGGCGGATTTGATCGCGCCGCGCTTGAGGTCCGCTATCGCGGCGACAGCATTGAGATCCGCGAGGTCCATAGTCGCTCTATCGGGTTTGATCGCAGCCCCGACGCCGCTCACCTGCCATAAACGACCTTTGGCAGCCAGAGGGCGAGCTCCGGGAAATTATAGAGGATGACCATCGCGACGAAGACCATCGACAAGAAGGGCAAACAGCCCTTGAAGATCTGGATGAGCTGGATGTGCGGGGGCGCCACCCCCTTGAGATAGTACGCCGCCATCGCCATGGGCGGCGTCAGGAACGAGGTCTGAAGGTTGAGCGCCACCAGGATTCCGAAGAACAAAGGATCGATGCCGAAGTGAGGCAGCATGGGGAGGAAAATGGGGACGAAGATGATGATGATCTCCGACCATTCCAGCGGCCAGCCGAGGAAGAAGATGATGAGCTGGGCGAGGATCAGGAATACGACCGGAGAGAGGTTCAGTCCGATCACGAATTCCTCGATGAGGCCCTGGCCGCCGAGATAGGAAAACACCGACGAGAACGTCCACGAACCGACGAACAGCCAGCACACCATCGCCGTGGTGCGGACCGTGAGGTACACCGA
>JBHIDD010000366.1:0-2206 GCA_046759925.1 Kiloniellaceae bacterium | reverse complement strand
GTCAGATGGTCGACGTGCCAGCGCAAGCGTTTGTCGTCGCACACATGGCGCGCGACGCGGGCGCGGATGCCGCCCGGCCCCCAGGCGCTGCCGCCGTACAGGTAGCGCCCCGGCGCGAGAACGAGCGGCCCGAGAAGACGCGTCTCGAACGCGCACGGCCGCTCGAGCGCGAGCAGCAGCCCATATGCCCCCGGCGCGCGCGGCAGGCTTGCGGGATCGGCAACGAACGCGGGCCTCATCGTCCTCGCTTCCCTCCCGGGTTCCCAGCGAAAGTCAAAACGACGTTTTGACCTTCGCAGCCTGCGCCCCATGGGCCGCCGCGCATGCGGCGCAAGCCTGCGTGGCGTTCGAACGCGGCAAAGTCACGGGAACCGTGACTTCGGGTATTACGCCTCGATTCAGTCGATCGCATCGAAGACGGTCGAAACGCTTTCGCGGGTTTGGCGCGCCGAGAGTTTAGCGGCGCGGTGTCAGGAAGTCTTCGGTGCTGATGGACAGGTGCCCGAACCGACAGCCTTGTCCGCATTCGATGCCGCAGGCCGAGAGCGCGTCAATCGGACATTCGTCTTCCGCATCCCTGGCGATGGTGGCGGCGCCACACGCTCGGCAGGGGCCTGACGGCGACGGCCGAGACGCAAGCTTCTGATGCCCCCCAACGGCCCGTGACGAGGTCCGGCGAGCACCGGCGCCGACTTTTACACGGGAACGGCTTTCGTCAGCCGGGCGCCGCGGCAGCCGCCTCGGGAACCTCCCCGGTGGGATCGGATTCAACCAGATCGGCGACCGTGTCGCAGGTCCGGGCGTTCGAGTCCATGTCTTCCTTGATCGCGTCGTTTTGCTCGCCGAGAGCGCGGAAGAAGGATGCGGCGTTGCGCAGGAGCTTCGCCGCCAGTTGCGCGTTGGTCACCAATTCGAGACTCCTATCCGATTGGCGTACATCCCCACAGGAAATGCGGGCCGTGACGGAGCACGACGCACGTCCGACGCGCGGAGCGCCGGGGCGTAAGGGCCGCCCGGCCCGGTACCTGCCTGAAATGTCCGCTGGTGAGAATGAGCGTCGCCGTAGGGCCGTGATTACTCGACCGCGGTCAGGTCCACCGCCTTCACGCCACGGCGGTCGCTGGTCACCTGGTAGCTGATCCGTTGGCCTTCTATGAGCGGCGGCATACCGGCGCGCTCGACCGCGGTGATGTGCACGAACACGTCCTTCCCGCCGTCATCCGGGGTGATAAAGCCGAAACCCTTCGTTGGGTTGAACCATTTTACAGTGCCAGTCGCCATGAATACTGCCTTTCAGAAGCTCACGCAGGGCTGCCGTGTCACACGACAGCGTAGTCGTTCGGAGACGTCACAATGCTGAGGAACGACCTGCCCAGAAGCGAAAACAGCGACGCAGGAAAGTCCGAGGCGATGCGCGACCCGCGGCCAAATGCTACGCTTCCTGGCTGCAAGCACAAGAAAAATCTGAACCTGAACAAAGAGCGAATCTATTGCTCCCCGAAGCCGGTGCGAATTCGGTCAGACGCGCGTCGGCCGGGCCGGGGCCGAGGCGCGGCAGGGCGAACGCCGACCGTCCGGAAGAGGTAGCCAACAAAACCCTCGGGGTTGCCGAAGATGATTGCACCCGGGACCTTCGAGAAGGCGCCGTGTTCCTTGACACCACGCGTCCGCCACTAGCCCCGATTTCCGTCGTCCATGATAGACGATGGAAACCGGCTCTAGGCCGTGAACCCATAAGAGGCATTCTCCGAGCGGCGCAACCTGATCGAACGGTATGTCCGTAGTCTGGGGCTAAGCGGACGATGTGAAGCAGCCCTATCAATGGCCGCTCCAAGAGCGGACACTCAGGCGTTGGCCCCAGTTTTCTTCTCGAAGAGGCGCCATCCGAGGAGCGCGGCCACCACCGCATAAACGAGACCAAAGGTTACCCACGCTGCGGGGTACGATATGATAAATCCGGGCAATATAACTGTGAGAGGCACATAGCTGAGCGCCACGAGGCCCGACGCCAGGACGGTGACCGCGACAAGCCAGGCACTGCGGGCAGGTGGAAAGAGCAGGGCCGCGAGAGCGGCGACGACAAGGGCGAACGTCGCCCCATAGAAAAATACGCCGATAAAACCGAAGGGATCCGGCAGATCTCTGACAGAGCGCCACGCCAAGGAAAAAGCGCCGCTATGGGCGGCGACAATGCCCAACAGTAAGC
>JBHIDD010000365.1:0-2239 GCA_046759925.1 Kiloniellaceae bacterium | reverse complement strand
AATTGGAGCGCGCGCCCAAGCCCATCGCATCCTGCGCCATGCCGACCGGCGAGGGCATGGTGATCCGCACGGATACGCCGACGGTCAGGAAGGCGCGCAGGGGGGTTATGGAGTTCCTCCTGATCAACCATCCGCTCGACTGCCCGATTTGCGACCAGGGCGGCGAGTGCGATCTGCAGGACCAGGCCATGGCCTACGGCTTCGACCGCAGCCGCTACGCGGAGAACAAGCGCGCGGTCAAGGAAAAGTACATGGGTCCGCTGATCAAGACGATCATGACCCGCTGCATCCACTGCACCCGCTGCGTCCGGTTCGCCACCGAGATCGGCGGCGTGGAGGAGATCGGCGCCCTCGGGCGCGGCGAGCACCTGGAAATCACCACCCTCGAGAAGGCGATCGATTCGGAACTCTCCGGCAACCTGGTCGACATCTGCCCGGTCGGGGCCTTGACCGCCAAGCCCTATGCGTTCATGGCGCGGCCCTGGGAACTCGACAAAACCAATTCGATCGACGTTCTCGACGCGGTCGGCTCGAACATCCGGGTCGATACCCGGGGACGCGAGGTCATGCGCGTCCTGCCGCGCCTGCACGAGGACATCAACGAGGAGTGGATCTCCGACAAGACGCGCCATGCCTGCGACGGCCTGCGCCGCCAGCGCCTGGACCGGCCCTACCTCCGCCGGGACGGCCGGCTGCAGCCGGCCTCCTGGGGGCAGGCCTTCCGGGCCATCGCGGCGCGCCTCGAGGGCCTCCCCGGCGCGAAGATCGCGGCCCTTGCCGGAGATCTCTGCGATGCGGAATCTATGTTGGCTCTCAAGGACTTGATGCTGGGTCTTCAGTCCCCGCATTTGGATTGCCGCCAGGACGGCGCCAAACTCGATCCGGGGCGGCGCGCCGGCTACCTCTTCAACACCACCATCGCCGGGATCGAGCAGGCCGATGCGGCACTCCTGGTGGGCACCAATCCACGCCGGGAAGCCGCCATGCTCAATGCCCGGTTGCGCAAACGCTTCCTGATGGGCGGCTTCAGGGTCGGCCTGATCGGGCGGCCGGCCGATCTGAGCTACCCGGTCGACTACCTGGGCGCCGGGCCCGAGACCCTGCGGGAGGTCGCCGAAGGCAAGGGCGCATTCGCCGAGGCGCTGAGAGCCGCGCAGCGACCCATGATCGTCCTCGGCATGGCCGCACTCACCCGGCCCGACGGCGCCGCGGTCCTGGCGCTGGCCCGCCGCATCGCCGAGGACTTCGGCATGGTCCGGGACGATTGGAACGGCTTCAACGTGCTGCACACGGCGGCCGCGCGGGTCGCCGGCCTCGACATGGGATTCGTCCCCTTATCCGGCGGGTGGGATACCCAGGGCATCCTGGAAGGCGTGGCAAGCGGGCAGATCGAGGTGGTCTACCTGCTCGGCGCCGACGAGATCGAAATCGGCCGGCTCGGGCGGAACGCGGAGCAGGGGGCCTTCGTGATCTATCAGGGCCACCACGGCGATGCCGGGGCGCACCGCGCCGACGTGATCCTGCCGGGGGCGGCCTACACCGAGAAGAACGGCACCTATACCAACACCGAGGGCCGGGTCCAGCTTGGCCGCCTGGCCGGCTTCCCGCCGGGCGAGGCGCGCGAGGACTGGACGATTCTGCGGGCGCTTTCCGAAGTGGTGGGTGAGCGGCTGCCCTACGACAACCTGGGCGAGCTGCGCCAACGCCTGATCGAGGTCAACCCGGTCTTCGCCGCGGTCGATCAGGTCGCGCCCGCCCCCTGGGGCCCCTTCGGGGAGGCCGGGCCGGTTGATCCGGCACCGTTTGGGGCGGCGGTGGAGAACTTCTACATGACCGATCCGATCAGCCGGGCGTCCGAGACCATGGCCAGGTGCACCGAGGAACTCGTGCTCGGCAGGCGGCGAAAGGCGACCGGCACCGATGGTTAGTACGAGCTTCTGGGACGGCTACGCGCTGCCCACGGTCATCATCGTGGTCCAGGTCGTCGCGATCATCGTGCCGCTCTTGGGCGCGATCGCGTATCTGACCTATGCCGAGCGCAAGGTGATCGGCGCCATGCAGCTGCGCAAGGGGCCGAACGTGGTCGGTCCCTTCGGCCTGCTGCAGCCGATTGCCGACGGCGTCAAGCTCCTGTTCAAGGAGACGATCCTGCCCTCCGGCGCCAACCGCGTGGTCTTCCTCGCCGCGCCGATGCTGACCTTCGTCCTGGCCATGATCGGCTGGGCGGTGATCCCCTTCG
>JBHIDD010000364.1:0-2251 GCA_046759925.1 Kiloniellaceae bacterium | reverse complement strand
TTAGGTATGTCTGATTGATGTACCAACCATAGGATTGCTTGAACAAACCACCGTACATCTCGGCACAGTAGCTCAGGCTTGGTGCTTTCAAATTGCATCGATGGCAGAGGCCGCTTTTGAATTGGATAGCCTTCGAGCCGACCGACAAAGAGCATTCTGCGAGGACTTCTGGGAACAGGCCGCTCTTTAGCGGCGCCATCCGGAGCGGGTCCGAGTTCGGAGGTTCAGGAAAAATTTTCTCAAGGGCCAAAGCGTTTTGGATGGCCCCTTCAGCACACGCACATAGGAAGATTTCTTTGGAATTCTCGTCCTCAGCAAAGGCAAAGAAAGTTCCGTAGTGGTTCGGATAATAGACCACCGGAAAAGGTAATTCCTCCCAGACTATATCGCGCCGAAGGGCGACTTGCTTCAAGGTTTTCTTCCGAGGCCTCAATCTCGGCTCTCCATCGGCTGACAGAAATTGCGAGCCCTCTGCCGGGTTGGTGAATTCATTGTGCTCGCGCACACGGCATCTATGCAACCCCAGGTCGGCATCCGCGCCGCCTTGGCGCGCCTGCCGGGCGATGCCTGAGGCGCCGCACTGCTTTTTGCGGGGCGAAATCGAACCGGCCGGGCAGGACGCGCCTGCCCGGCCGGCGTTGAGCGTTCCGGGCGCGCCGCCGAAGACGAAGCCCAGAGCCCGGTTGCGTTAGGCCGCCTTGCCGCCGATGACCTTCTGCTCGGCCGCCGGCCGCGTGGCGATCTTGATGCGCCGCGGCTTCATCGCCTCGGGCAGCTCGCGCACCAGGTCGATGTGGAGCAAGCCGTTCTCGAGGCGGGCGCCGGTCGCCCGGATGTAGTCGGCCAGGTCGAAGCGGCGCTCGAAGGCGCGGGTCGCAATGCCGCGGTGCAGGAACTTGCCGTCGCCGGCCTCGTCCTTGTCCATCTTGCCGACAATCACGAGGCTGTTCTCCTTGACCGTGACGTCCAGGTCGTCCTCGCCGAAGCCGGCCACGGCCATGGTGATGCGATAGTCGTTCTCGCCCGTCTTCTCGATGTTGTAAGGCGGATAGCTGAGCGTGCCCTCGTCGACATGGGAGACCGCATCGAGCAGCGTCATCATGCGGTCGAAGCCCACGGTGGCGCGCATAAGGGGGGTCAGGTCGATGCTCCGCATAGCCACATCCTCCATTCGAGCAACATGGTTAAGCCACGGGACCACCAAATGGTCGGCCCCATCTATGCCTTGCCGCCGGGCGGGACCCTGCAGGAGGCGTCCCGGGCGGCAGCTTTGATATAGGATCTTGGGACCGGGGTTCAAGGGGCTCGAGGGGCCGGAACCCGGTCGGCAACTTTATGGTTAACTTATTGATTTTTGCCCCGTTTCATGACAACCGACGCGGCCGACATGACCAACCAATTGTTAACATCGCGCTCGGTAGAGTCGGACCGGTCGAGGGCTGACATCCAGCCGAACGCCGTGAGGGCGTGCCCGTGAGCGACGTGGCCCAATCCGTTGCCTTCTTCGACAGCACGTTCGAGCAAGCCGTGGCGCTGACCCGCGAAGCGCGGGACTATGTCGCCTACCAGAAACGGGCCGACTTGGCCGAACTCACCTCCGTCGGCCGCCTGTCGGCGAGCAGCGAGTCGATGCGCGTGACCGCGCGGCTCACGCACATCGTCGCCTGGCTGATGGTGCAAAAGGCCGTCCACGCCGGCGAAATGACGCGCGAGGAAGCAACGGATCCGCAGTACCGCCTGGGCGGACAGGCGGTCTGCCGGCACAACAAACCGGTTGCTGACGCGCCCCTGCCCCGGCGCCTGGTCGACTTGCGCGACCGGAGCGATCAGCTGTACGAGAGGGTCGTGCGGCTGGATGCGATGATCGACCAGAAGCCGGGCTAGACCTTCCTGAAGCTTGGGCCGGGTCGCGATGCCGGCCGCAGCGGTCTCGGATGATACGGGCGCGGCAGAAGGGCTCGCCCGCCGGGACGCTTCGCCAAAGCGAAGGACAGCCACGCCGCGGGTGCCCTTGCCGCCGGCCGCGGGCGCACCGGCTCAGGACTTGACCCCGAGTCCCCGGAAGCGCTTGTTGAACTTGGCGACCTGTCCGCCGGTGTCGACCAGCCGGTGCTCGCCGGTCCACGCCGGGTGGGTTTTCGGGTCGATGTCCAGGCGAAGCGTATCGCCCGCGCGGCCGTAGGTCGAGCGCGTCCTGAACTCGGTCCCGTCGGTCATCACCACGGTGATCTCGTGGTAGTCCGGGTGGATG
>JBHIDD010000363.1:0-2258 GCA_046759925.1 Kiloniellaceae bacterium | reverse complement strand
AAACCGCCTCGATGCCATCGTCCTCGCAAAGCAGGGCTTTCTTTGAATTGCCCTGACGGGCCTCCCCCCTGTCCTTGACCGGCCGGAGCGGGGCCTATATATGTCGCGGGCCCTCGGAACAGGGCCCGACAAGGTGCCGCGGCCCGGTGGCAGAGTGGTGATGCAGGGGCCTGCAAAGCCCCGTACGTCGGTTCGATTCCGGCCCGGGCCTCCATGTCCAAGCGCCCGATATCGCAAGGATTTGACCGACGAGCTCCGCTGTGGCCCCCCGGCGCGGGTGTCTTTCGTCGCCTGGCCCCGAGGGAAGCCGTTCCGACTTATCCAGCGCTTGGCCCCGCGTTCGTGGCGATGCCTCGTTCGCGCCCGGCGATCGGGCGCCCGCAACGCGGCCGGGGAATGGGGCTATACTGGAAACGGGCCTGCGCCGTGACCGTGCCGTGCGGCTGGCCGGGGCCCGTCATCAAACGGGAGGTGTTCCATGTCGACATACATTCTTCTCGCCAATTACACGGAGCAGGGCATCAAGAACGTCAAGGACTCCCCGAAGCGCTTGGACGCGGCTCGGGACTTGGCCCGGACATGTGGTGCCGAGCTCACGGATTTCTACCTGACCATGGGCGCGTACGACATCGTCGCGACCGTCGAAGCGCCGAACGACGAGGCGGTGGCTAGGTTCGTCGTCACCCTCGGTTCCCTCGGAAACGTGCGGACCACCACGCTCAAGGCGTTCACGGAGCAGGAATTCCGCGACGTCATCCAAAGCCTGCCCTGAGGCGCCGCGAACCGCCTGCCGGCCACGCTGGTCATGACCTAAGCAGGTTTCGCAACTCCGCCCACGGCTGGCGTGGTCGGGCTTGGCAGAACCAGTGGGGCCCTTTGAGGATTTGCCGAGTGGTCTTGGCCCGGAGATTCGCGGCCGGATCAAGATCACTCGGCTTGGAACGGACCGTGGTGCGGCGTGCCGCGCGTGCCGATCGGCGGGGCGCTCGCCTCCGTATCGGCCGGGCCGCGACCGGCCGGCGGGCGCCGCGCCTTTTCCCCCGCGCGTGGCCGCCGCGCCGGGTCCGCCCGAGCCCCCGCGCAACGCCCGCGGCCGTTCCTTTGGAGGGATTACCGGTACTGCTTGAGCCGCGTCGTACGCAGGCCGCGCACGCCGTGCGCCTCGAGCAGCCGCTCCCAGGAAAGAAACTCGTCGACCGACAGTTTGTAGCGGTCGCAGGCCTCGTCGAAGCTGATCAGGCCGTGGCGGACCCCGGCGACGACTTCGGCCTTGCGCCGGATCACCCAGCGTTCGGTCTCGGGTGGTGGGAGATCGTCGATGGTCAGCAGCCGTCCGTCCGGTCCGATCGCGACCTTGGACCTACCTGGCCCCTCCGACATGGCCGCCTACCTCCGTCTCAGTTAAGGTTCCATGCCCTGAAGTTTGTTTGATATATCCCAAAAGATCAATGGCGGCCAAACAATTATCAATACAAATATGTATGATTCCGCAAAATTTGAATCAAAAAGTGAGATTGTTATTAACGAATATTTCTTCTTATGGTTAACGAGATCAAAAATTACCTAACCGGCGCGGCAACGCCCGTTTCCCCGTCGGACGTTGCGATCCGTTATCCGGGGAAAATAAGCCGGGCTGTCGCGGCAAGCCCAGCCCGCCAAGCGCCGCCAGCGGGCGACGATGCGGGCGAAAGACTTTCCGCTGCGTTGTTGTATCATGACAAGGCGGATCATCGCTTTAGGCTCGCCTCCGACAGCATGGATTTGCCCGCCTCGACACGGACCATCGCGGCCCTCCTGCTGGCGACATTGTTCGCTGCGGCCTGGGCCCGGCCGGGCCTGGCCGGCGGGGCCTGGACGGCGGCCGCGGCCATGCCCACCGCGCGCTCGGAACTGGCCGCGGCGGCACTCGACGGCCGCATTTACGTCGCCGGGGGCTTGGCGACCTTCGGCGGGACCAAGGTCTTCGAGGTCTACGATCCGGCCGCGGACCGCTGGGACAGGCTCGCGCAACTGCCCCGGTCGCTGCACCACTTCGGCATGGCCGCCGCCCGGGGCCGAATCTATCTCACCGGAGGCTACAGCGGCCTGTCGTTTTCGGCCGACAGCGCCGAAGCCTGGGCCTACGACCCGGCGGGCGATGACTGGACCCGGCTCCCGGACATGCCGGCCCCCCGAGCGGCGCATGGCATGGTGAACTTGGGCGACAAGCTCTACGTGGTGGGCGGCGTGGGGCCGCACGCAACGGCGCTTTGGGTCTA
>JBHIDD010000362.1:0-2279 GCA_046759925.1 Kiloniellaceae bacterium | reverse complement strand
TGCGCGGGCGCGAGCTGGCCCCGCGGTCGCGCAAGCCCTTGCGCGATTTCGTGTTCACCGGGCACTGGGGTCATGCGTTGCCGCTCGTGGCCGAGGAAGCCACTGAATGAAACGGCCCGCAGCTCACACCGCCAGATCTGTCGGGGCCGCATACGACAACCAGTTACAGCGCGGTAACGAAGACGTGGGAACGGGGGTGGTTCCCGCCGTTCGAGGCACAAAGGAGAAGGGGCATGACAACGCGGGAGTTGGGTCGAAGCGGACTTGTCGTGTCGGCCTTGGGATTGGGATGCATGGGGATGTCGGAGTTTTACGGGACGCGGGATGATCGGGAATCCATCGCCACCATCCATCGCGCTCTAGATCTCGGGATCAACTTCCTCGATACCGCCGACATGTACGGTCCCTTCACCAACGAAGAACTGGTCGCACGGGCCATTCGGGGAAGACGGAGCCAGGTCATCGTGGCCACCAAGTTTGGCATCGTTCGAGGGGATGACCCGAGATTCCGGGCGGTCAACGGGAGGCCGGAGTATGTCCGCTCCGCATGCGAAGGCAGTCTCCGTCGCCTGGGGGTGGAAACCATCGACCTCTACTACCAACACCGGGTCGACCCGAATACCCCCATCGAAGAGACGGTCGGGGCCATGGCTGACCTGGTCCAAGCGGGCAAGGTGAGGTATCTCGGTCTCTCCGAAGCGGGCCCGCAGACCCTGCGCCGCGCCCATGCCGTCCACCCAATCGCAGCCTTACAGAGCGAGTATTCGCTCTGGACCCGTGATCCCGAAAAGGAAATTCTGGCCACCTGCCGGGAGCTCGGCATCGGCTTCGTCGCCTATAGCCCACTAGGTCGTGGCTTCCTGACAGGCCAGCTTACGCGCCTTGATGACCTCGCTGAGGATGATTACCGCCGGCACTCCCCCCGCTTTCAGGGCGATAACTTCCAGAAAAACTTGGAACTCGTACGCCGCATCGAGCAGATCGCGGAAGAAAAGGGTGTCCGGCCCGCACAGCTCGCTCTGGCCTGGGTACTCGCGCAGGGTAAGGACATTGTCCCGATTCCCGGGACCAAGCGCCGCACATATCTGGAAGAGAATATCGCGGCGCTGGACGTGCAACTGACACGACAAGACCTCCAGCAGATCGACGGGGTATCGCCACGAGACGTCGCGGCAGGACCCCGCTATCCCGAGGAAATGATGGGCCTGGTAAACCGCTGATTCAGTTTTTCCCCCGGTTGGAACGGCCGTGCGTCAAGTAATGTGGATGACGATGTAGATGGAAAAGCGTCAGCTCGGCAAAACCGATATGTACGTGAGTGTGCTTGGCTTCGGCGGGGCCGAGATCGGCTTCGAAAACGCTCCTCCACAAAGCGTCACAAGACTATTGAACGACGCCATCGATGCCGGCCTCAACGTCATTGACACCGCCGAGTGCTACGAGCACAGCGAAGAATTGATCGGGCACGCGGCGGCCGGGCGGCGCGAGGAGTATTACCTGCTCACGAAGTGCGGACACCCGGCGGGCTATGACACTGAGGATTGGCGACCGGCGTCGCTCCTCCACACTATCGAACGGAGCCTGCGGCGGTTGCAGACCGAGTATCTGGACCTCATCCAACTGCACAGCTGCTCTGAAGCTGAACTGCGCCGCGGTGATGCGATTGAAGCCCTGCAGCAGGCTCGCGACCGGGGATACACGCGTTACATCGGCTACAGCGGAGACGGAATGGCTGCCCGGCACGCCGTCGAATGCGGGCACTTCGACACGTTGCAGGTTTCCATCAACATCGCCGACCAGGAATCCCTCGAACTCGTGGTGCCGCCTGCGCGCGAACATCAGATCGGCGTCATCGCGAAACGGCCGATCGCGAATGTGACATGGAAGTGCAGGCAAAAGCCTGAGGACGAGTACTACCAGACGTATTGGGAACGGCTCCGGAAGCTCGACTATGACTTCCTACGTGCCGACATGCAAGCTGCCGTCGCGACGGCGCTCCGGTTCACATTGGCCGTACCGGGCGTCCATACCGCCATCGTGGGAACAGCGAAACCGGGCCGCTGGTCCCAGAACGCCGCGATGCTCGCGGCCGGACCCCTGCCGGCGGACGAATTCGAGAGCATTCGCACGCGTTGGGCCGAAGCGGCAGATGCAACGTGGGTGGGTCAGATCTAAGAACATCTACTTCCCGGCCCGTGTCGCTGCGTCGTCAATCGCTGCTTGGTATCTCCACCGGTTCTTTCCATCCGTGCTCACCATCACAAGCTCGAGGTTCTTCC
>JBHIDD010000361.1:0-2281 GCA_046759925.1 Kiloniellaceae bacterium | reverse complement strand
GTAAGGCCCTGCGCCAATGCGGCCGGGACTGTCAGCAACGCCAGAGCCATGGCGGCCATGGCGCACAAGAGGTGCGCGGGACGAACGTGACGCCTGAGAGGCGATTGAAGCATGGGACTCCCTGACATTTGGAATCTTGGTTTGACTGCTATGCGATCGACCTGGGTCGGCGCGCCCTCGTCCCGCCGTGGACGCAGGCTTCCCTGGAGCCCGCTGCTATTCCGTGGGCGTTGTGATTCAGGCAGTCGAGGACCTGTTCGTCGGCCTCCCGGACACTCCCCCTACCTAAGCAGGAAATTCAAAGCTAGCATCCGCCGCGGAACGAGTAAAGTTTGGAAGGAAATGGCCATCACCATCACGCGGGTCGCGGCCTCGCCTTCACAGGATTGCCTGCGGGAACCAACAAGATCTCCATATTCATCCAGATGATCTTTTCCCCGTTCCTCTACGACGTGTTGGTGACGCTCTTGTGCCGGCCGTACGACGGCAAGAACGCGTTCTCCGCGTACCGCGAGCACCACTACCAGCTCTTGGACAGGCTCGGGCTCTCGCACCAGGCGGTGAGCGTGCTCTACTTCGTGCTCGCGGCCGCGCACGGCGATGTGCGCCGGTCTCGCAAGCTTCGCGGGAAGTTCAGCGGACAGGGAGCGAGGCGGATAGGCAGCCGGTAGTCGTGGCGGCGCCTCGTGCGCCGTGCGAATCGCTAGTCGTCGGACCCGCCGATCGAGAAGCGGTCCTCCCAGCCGGCGGATCGTGCGTGGGCGCGGACGATGCCCTGTCTCCGGTCAACTGCGTCTTTCACCAGCGCGAGCGCGTAGGCAGCAAGCGAAAGCGCAACCCACCAAGGCGTCGACTGCGGGAACACGAGCACGAGCAGCGAGGGAACGCCGACCATCGTCCAGTAGGCGACGAGCGCCGCGCCCTCGGGCAACAACCGCTGCAGGATGTGATGCAGATGATTGCGGTCGCCGACGAAGGGTGTGCCGTAACGCGGAAGGCGGACTGCGATCAGGCGCAGGCAGTCGACGACCGGTATCAGGAACAGGAGCATAACCGCGTCGGCGCGAAACGCGGGGACGCTGAAGTTGTAGCTGTAAATCGTGAGCGTGGCCAAGGCGAGGCTGATGCCGTAGGTTCCCGAGTCGCCGAGAAACACGAGGCCCTTGAGGTTGAACACGAGGGTGATGGCGAGCCCGAGCGCGAGGACGAAGAGAAGCGGGTGCAGTTCGCTCGGCGCATATGCGAACAGCAGCAGCGTCCAGATCAGAGAGAGGCCGATGACGACCCCGTTCTGGCCGTCCGCCATGTTGACCGCATTGGCCAGACCGACGATGCAGACGAGGCTGAAAACGGCGGCACCGCCGCCAAGGTAAATCACCGGTTCATAGAAACTGAACCACAGGAACGCGACGCCGAACAGCGGCACGACCGAGATCGCGCCGAGGGCCGCCGCGGTGCAGACGACGAGCCGCAGCCAGGGCGACTGGCGCCTGTAGTCGTCGGCGAATCCACAGAAGAAGTAAGCGACCAGCGCCAGGGTCAACGTGCCGTACAGGCGCCAACGCCCGCCGTCGAACGCCAGCACGACCGCCGTCAAGGCGAGCGGCGCGATAATCGCGAGTCCACCGACAAGCGGCGTGCCGCGGGCATGAACCTTGCGCCTGCCGTCGGGTTCGTCGACAAGCCCAAGGAGCGTGCCAATTCTTTCGGCGAAGATGCAAACGAGAAGAGTGAGCGCCGCGCAGACTGCGTAAAGAAGATACATATTCCGAACCAACCCCCTTGCTCACCACTGGATCGACACTACGTCGATGCATGATCCAGACGAGCCCGGGACGCCCGGAGCGAAATATGGCGAAACGCCGCGCGGCATGCAGGAACGCCGTCTCGGCGAGACGTCTCTACCTTTCAGGACATGTCAAACGGGTAAACCCCCACCAGTACGCTTCATACACTGAGCCCCACCATGTTTGGCGCGATCCGAACGCCGTTCAAGCGGGCGCGTGAAAATTACGCGCAAGATACAACCATACGTTCTCGTCAGCAAGCGTCAATTTACGTGCACGCGTTCGTCTCTCGACAACTCTTGCCGTTCATGCACATCCACTTTGCAGATTGCTGCGCGTGCGCGACCGTTCGTCGGTTTCGGCGCGAAAGGCTTGGTCCGCGCACGCGAGTTTGGCAACGCGCCGCCTCTACAAATCGCGCTGGACTGCGCTAATCGGAAGCCGGGCCTGGACCTGTCTTCCGAGAAGGTTGAGCAACAGAACGACGCGGTCGT
>JBHIDD010000360.1:0-2287 GCA_046759925.1 Kiloniellaceae bacterium | reverse complement strand
AAGGCCCTGTCGACGCGCGGGCTGAACGTCCATTGCCTGACGCGCGGCCATGGCGGCGCCACGGCCGGTCCGCTACGCGTCGATCCGGCGCAGCACGGCGCCGGCCAGGTGGGCGACGAAGCCTTGCTTTTGGCCCGGGCGGCGCCGACCTGGGTGGCGCGCGACCGGGTGGCCGGGGCGCGGGCCGCGGCGGCGGCCGGGGCCGGGGCCGTGGTCATGGACGACGGCTTCCAGAACCCGGCGCTGGCCAAGGACCTGTCCCTGCTCGCCATCGACGGCGCCTACGGTCTCGGCAACGCCCGCGTGATGCCGGCGGGCCCCTTGCGCGAAACGGTCCGCAACGGGCTTGCCCGCGCCGATGCCGTGGTCCTGCTGGGCGAAGACCGGCACGGCCTCGGCGCGGGCCTGCAGGATCGCGTGCCGGTCCTACGCGCCCGCCTGGCACCCGGACCCGAGGGCGCGTGCCTTGCGGGGCGCAAGGTCCTGGCGTTTGCCGGGATCGGCCGGCCGGAGAAATTCTTCGCCACGCTGGAGGCCCTCGGGGCGCAGCTCGCGGCGCGCAAGTCCCTTTCCGATCATCACCCTTACAGCCGGGCGGAGGTCGAGGCCCTGCTCGCCCGGGCCGCGGCCTTGGACGCCCTGGCGGTCACGACGGAAAAGGACGCCGTGCGCCTGCCCCCGGGGGCGCGCGACCGGATCGAGGTGCTGAGCGTAACCGTCGAATGGCGGGAGCCCGCGCGCTCCACGCGGTGCTCGACCGGGTCTTCAGCCCGTGACCGGGCAGCCGGAAATCGCGGCGCGGAGCGGCGGCGGCATGCCGCGATACCTCAGGTATCCGCTGGAGGCGGCGGGGCTGTTCCTGGCGGTGGGCCTGTTCCGGTTGCTGCCGGTGGATCTCGCCTCGAACCTCGGCGGTTTCCTCGGCCGCACGATCGGGCCGCGCCTCGGCATCACGCGGCGGGCGCAACGCAACCTGCGCCTGGCCTTCCCGGAGAAATCGAAGGCCGAGATCGCCGGTATCGTCCGCGGCATGTGGGACAACCTCGGCCGGGTCGCCGCCGAATACCCGCATCTCGGCCGGATAACCGCGCGCGACAGTGGGCGGGTCGCCTGGGTCGAGATGGCGCCGGTGGATGCCCTGGGCGACGAAAACAAGCCGAGGATCTTCGTCTCGGGGCATCTCGCCAACTGGGAAATCATGTCGGTCGCCGCGGTGCGGCGTGGCGTCGATTTGACGGTCATCGTCCGCGAGCCGAACAACCCGCTGGTCCGAGCCCTGGTGGAACGCCTGCGCGGCGTGGCCGGCGGCGGGCGAAGCCCGAAAGGCCCGGTCGGCGCGAAACAGGCCGTCAACGTGCTGCGCCAGGGGCGCGTCCTCGGCCTTCTGATCGACCAGAAGATGAACGACGGAATCCCGGTCCCCTTCTTCGGCATCGACGCCATGACCGCGGCAGCCCCGGCCCAGCTTGCGATGCACTTCAAGTGCCCGATCGTTCCGGTGCGCATCGAGCGCACCGGCCCGGCACGCTTCGCGATAAGCTCCCTGCCGCCGCTCGAGCTGCCGGAGTCCGGCGACCGGCAGGCCGACGCGGCGCAGATCATGGCCGAGCTCAACCACATCCTCGAAGGCTGGATCCGCGCCCGCCCGCAGGACTGGCTCTGGCTGCACCGGCGCTGGCCGGCGGCCGCGTATCGAGAGGGAGGCCCGGAAAGCCGGGCGGCGGAGGCCGGCAGCCAGGGCCAAGAATAGAACTCCGCGCAAACGGCTATTTCAGCCGCACCACCAGACAGTCCAGGTTCTCGGCCCGAAGCTGCCAGCACATGTCCTTCGCGGTGGTCAGGTTCGGAAAGGGCCCGGTGCGGATGCGGAAGAAGATGCCGCGCGCGCCGAGATCGGCTTCCTGGACGGTCAGTTCCATGTCGCCCAGCAGGTCGGGGTGGCTCTTCTGCAGGCGCGACCATTCGCCCTCGGCGGCCGCCGCGCTCTTCACCGAGGCGAGCTGAATCACGTACGGCCCGAGCGTTGCGTCCCCGCTGTGCCCGGCGGAGACCGAAGCGGGCAAGACGCAGATCAAGACGAACACCAGGAGCAGGCGGCTCATAAGGGGTCTCGCGGTTCGGGTCGCATCGTCCCCGGGGACGTCATGCAAGGTCGCAACAGGGATCTTTGCCGCGGCCGGAGCTTGGAAGCTTAGCAGAGTCGCACCGCCCCGGCCATCCGGCGCGTATCGTGGTAATGTCACGAGTTTTGTGTCAGCAGGAAAGGGGTACTGACTCCCTGGTTTTG
>JBHIDD010000359.1:0-2290 GCA_046759925.1 Kiloniellaceae bacterium | reverse complement strand
CGGTGCGCGGCAAGTACACCTACGGCAACAACCACATGCCGATCCAGAACTTCTACCTGCGCGAGGTCGTGGTTGACAAGGATGGCGTGTGGACGACGAGCATCACCGATACGGTCTACACGAACCATCAGGACGTCTACGCCAAGGAGTGCAAGCTCTAGCGCGTCGAGGATCGCGAACCGGATGGCGGAAACGTTTCGGCGTTTCCGCCATTCCTTCCTTATCGGGCGCGAAATCCGGCGTTAGCCTTATCGGACGCGGAATCCGGCGTTAGGCGATTCGGGCCATGGATTGGACCCTCCTGGTCACCCAGTTGCTCAACGGGGTTCAGTTGGGAATCCTGCTGTTCCTGCTGGCCGCCGGGCTGACGCTGGTCTTCGGGATCATGGATTTCGTCAACCTGGCCCACGGGTCGCTTTACATGGCCGGCGCCTATTTCTGCGCCACCGTGACGGCGTGGACGGATTCGTTCCTCATCGGTGCGCTGGCGGCATTGCCGCTCACGTTCCTGGTGGGGATCGCGGTCGAGATGGTGGTGGTGCGGACGCTGTACACGCGCAACCACCTCGATCACGTCCTCGCCACCTTCGGATTGATCCTGTTCTTCGACGCGCTGGTCCACCTGGTCTGGGGACCCGAGGGCATCGCCATCCCGCTGCCCGGCTTTCTCGACGGCCGGGTGACGATCCTTCCGGGGATCGAGATCCCCACCTATCGCTTGCTGATCATCTCCGTCGGGCTCGCGGTGGCGGCGGGGCTGAGCTACGTGGTGACCCGGACCCGCGCCGGCATGTTGATCCGCGCGGGCGCCGCGAACCGCCGGATGCTGGGGGCGCTCGGAGTCGACGTCAACAAGCTGTTCACCCTCGTCTTCGCGGGCGGCGCGGTCCTTGCCGGGCTCGCCGGGCTGATGATCGCGCCGATCACCGAGGCCAACATCGGCATGGGCAACGATATCCTGATCGTCGCGCTCGTGGTCATCATCATCGGCGGCATCGGGTCGATCCGCGGCGCCTTCATCGCCGCCATCCTGGTCGGCATGATCGACACCATGGGCCGCTCCTTCCTCGACGACCTGATGAAGCTGTTCCTTTCCGATCAGAACGCCGAGACCGCCGCGCCGGCGCTGTCGGCGATGCTGATCTACATCCTGATGGCGGTGATCCTCTATTTCCGGCCCCAGGGCCTGTTCCAGCCCAAGGTCCGCTGAGCCATGTCGATACCGGCGCCGAGCTTGCGAAACGGGGTGATGCTTGCGGGATTGGCCGCGTTCGCGCTGACGCCGGTTTTCGCCGGCCTGACCGACCAGCCGTACATCCTCGACATCGCCATGCGGATGATGTGCCTCGCCATCGCCGCGGTCAGCCTCAACCTCATCCTCGGCTTCGGCGGCATGATCAGCTTCGGCCACGCCGCCTTCATCGGCATCGGCGCCTATGCCGTCGGCATCCCGGCCTACTACGGCGAATACAACGGCTTCCTTCAGATCCCGCTGGCGGTGGGCGTCTCGGCGTTGTTCGCGCTGATCACCGGCGCCATCTGCCTGCGCACCCGGGGCGTCTATTTCATCATGATCACGCTCGCGTTCGCGCAGATGGTCTTTTTCACCTTCGTCAGCATCGAGGAGTACGGCGGTGACGATGGTCTGGTGATCGACACCAAGAGCGAGTTCGCCGGCCTCATCGACATCGAGGAACCGCTGGCGCTCTATTACCTGATCCTGGGTTGCCTGGTGGCGGCGCTCTATCTGGTGAAGCGGATCGTCGACTCCCGCTTCGGCAGGGTCATCCAGGGGAGCAAGAGCAACGACGACCGCATGCAGGCGATCGGCTTCAACACCTTCCGTTACCGGATGACCTGCTACGTGATCGCGGGCGCGCTTTGCGGGCTTTCCGGGGCGCTGCTCGGCAACTTCACCGGGTTCATCAGCCCCGACATGATGGACTGGACGCGGTCCGGCGAGCTCATCTTCATGGTCGTGCTCGGCGGCGCCGGGAGCCTGTTCGGGCCGGTCCTCGGGACCGCGGTCTTCCTGGTTCTCGAGGAGCTCCTGTCGGCGTTGACGATCTATTGGCAGATCATCTTCGGGCCGGCGTTGATCCTGGTTGTGCTGTTCGGCCGGGGCGGCATCGACGGGCTCTTATCGCGGCTGGGAAATGCAGAACGCTGAGCCGTTGATTTCGGTTTCCGGTCTGCGCAAGACCTTCGGCGGCATCGTCGCCACGGACGGCGTCGACCTGGAGGTTCGCGGCGGCGAGATTCACGCGGTCATCGGACCCAACGGCGCCGG
>JBHIDD010000358.1:0-2303 GCA_046759925.1 Kiloniellaceae bacterium | reverse complement strand
CGAAAGACCGGCGCCCGAGGCCGAAGCGCCTGCGGCGGAAGCCGATGCGCCTGCGGCGGAGGCTGATGCACTTGCGGCCGAGACCGAAGCGCCTGCGACCGAAAGACCGGCGCCCGAGGCCGAAGCGCCTGCGGCGGAAGCCGATGCGCCTGCGCCCGAGGAGTCGAAAACGCCCGCTGCGGAGGCGGCGCCCGGCGACTCCGAGGAACCCAAGAAGCAGGAGTAATCCGCCGGCCATGGCTGAGGCGCGTCCAGATCGCCGGATCTGTGTCGGCATGATCGCGGGGCCGCACGGCGTCCGTGGCCAGGTGCGGGTCGAGAGCTTCACCCAAGACCCGATGGATTTCACCGCCTATGGCCCGCTCACGGACGCGACCGGCACCAGGCGCTTCGATCTGACGGTGACCGGCCGGGCCAAGGGCATGCTGCTCGCCCGGATCGAGGGGATCGACGACCGCGAAGCGGCACAAGCGCTCCACGGCACCCGGCTGTACGTGGCGCGCGCGGCGTTGCCTGAGCCGGGCGACGAGGAGGAATACTACCATGCCGACCTGATCGGCCTCAGGGCGCAGGATGGCGCGGGCAAGGCGCTGGGGCGTGTGGTCGCGGTCCACAACTACGGCGCGGGCGACGTGATCGAGATCGAGGGGCCGGAGGGTAGCAGCCTCCTGGTTCCCTTCACCAAGGCGGCGGTGCCGTTCATCGATCTTGTCGCCGGCCGCTTGGTCGTCGAGCCGCCGGCGGAGGTCGTCGCCAAGCCGGCGTGACGCCGGCGGCCCTGGACAAGGCGGCCGGCCGGCGTCATAAAGCGCGGCTTTCGCCGCGGGCCTTGGGGGACGGCGGGCGAGGCGGAACGAGAGGACCTGAAGCCATGCCGTGGACGGCGAAGGTGTGCACCATCTTCCCGGAGATGTTCCCGGGACTGCTGGGCATGAGCCTGGCCGGCAAGGCGCTGGAAAAGGGCCGCTGGGCGCTCGAGGTCCTGGACATCCGGGACTTCGCAGGCGATAAACGCCGCGCGGTCGACGACCAGCCCTTCGGCGGCGGGCCGGGCATGGTGATGCGCCCCGACGTGGTCGATGCGGCCCTGGGCGCCGCGCAGCAGCCGGGCGGCGGATCGGGGCCGGTGATCTACTTTTCGCCCCGGGGGCGCCTGCTGACGCAGGACTTGGTGCGGGACCTGGCGGCGGGCCCGGGGGTGACTCTCCTGTGCGGCCGTTACGAGGGGGTCGATCAGCGGGTGCTCGATGCCCGCGGGGTTGCCGAGGTGAGCATCGGCGACTATGTGCTCTCCGGCGGCGAACCGGCCGCGCTGGTTTTGATCGACGCCGTGGTGCGGCTGCTGCCGGGGGTGATGGGCAACACGGCGAGCCCGGGCGCGGAGTCGTTCGAGCAGGGTTTGTTGGAACACCCCCTTTACACGCGGCCGGCCGTCTGGCGGGGCCGCGAAGTGCCGGAGGTGCTGGCCTCCGGGCACCACGAGATGATCCGCCGGTGGCGGCTGGCCGAGGCGGAGCGGACGACCAGGGAGCGCCGGCCGGACCTTTGGGCGCGCTACCGGAACCGGCGAGACGACGGTTGAGGATAACGGCGATGGACACGATCGAAGAGCTCGACAGGGAACAGATCGCCAGGCTGACCGCCCGCCGCAAGGTGCCTGATTTCAGCCCCGGCGATACGGTGCGCGTCAACGTCAAGGTGATCGAGGGAAGCCGCGAGCGACTCCAGGCCTTCGAGGGGGTGTGCATCGCCCGCAAGAACCGGGGCGTCAATTCGTCGTTCACGGTGCGCAAGATCTCCTACAACGAGGGCGTGGAACGGGTCTTCCCGCTGTATTCGCCCCGCATCGCTTCGATCCAGGTGGTCCGCCGCGGCGACGTGCGCCGGGCCAAGCTCTATTACCTGCGCGGACGCCGCGGCAGGTCGGCCCGGATCTCGGAGAAGACCACCGGCGCGGCGGGCAAGGCCGCGGCGAACGAGCGGGCCCAAGCAGCCGCGGCCAAGGCCGCCGCGGCGCAGGCCAAACGGACCGAGGCCGCCGCGACCGAGGAACAGCCGGAGGGTTGAGCCGCGGCGCGTTGCCTCCGGGCGGCTTGGGCTGCCGGATCGTCGCCGATTTTGCATTCTCGTATCCGCAAGGCCCGGTCCCGCCACCGTGAAACCGGCGGTCCCGGGTCTATTCCCGGCGCGCCCACGAATGGACTCGCCTATGTTCCCGCAAGCGCCGGGCGGGGCCATCCGGCGCCTCGGCTTTCGCGCCGGCGGGCGCGGCGCGCGGTCGCGCCTGCCGCCGAGCCGATGAA
>JBHIDD010000357.1:0-2308 GCA_046759925.1 Kiloniellaceae bacterium | reverse complement strand
GGCGCGTTCTCCGGCGAGCCGGGGATGTTGAACAGGATCGCGGTGATCGCGCCGCCGAAGACCCCGGCGCAATAGATCACCGAATACAGCATGACGGCATGGGTCGCCGTCATCCCGGCGGTGAACGGCAGGATGACCGCCCCCAGGGTCAGCATGTTGACGCCCGGAATCGCGCCGAACAGCATGCCGCCGAGCAAGCCGCCGAAGAAGATCAGGATGCCGGTCGGATCGGTGAACAGCGCGGCCGTGCCTTGAAGGAATTGGTCCATCGCGGTTTCCGGCTAGCGCAGCATGACCAGGAACCAGTTGCTGAAATCGTAGAACCCCGGCCAGGTGCCGGTCGGCAGGGCGACGTAGAACAGCTTGGTGAAAACCAGATTGATGAGCGCGTAAATGAGCAAGGGGCCGCCGACCAGCGCGGCAGGCCGGCGCTCGCCGAGGAGCGCCAGGTAGGCGGCCAGGAAAAACGGGGTCGTCACGTAGAACCCCGCGTGCGGCAACAGGTAGACGTCGACGAGCGGCAGGCCCAAGGCCGCCGCAAGCTTGGCCCCCGAGATCCCGAATGCGCGGCGCAAGCCGCCGGCCGGGACGGCCGCCCCGCCGGCGCGCGATTGGCCGCCGCCGGCCTGCCAGCGCAGGCGGATGCCGAACTGGGCGATCGCGCCTGCCGCCATCAGAAGGATGACGGCCCGCGGCCAGCTCGCCGCGCCCCAGGCATAGGTTCCCACGGCATCGGCGAATTCGAAGCTCAGCGCGTAGGCGATCGCGGCCAGGCCCAGCCAGAACGCGAGCTCGATCAGCAGCCTTCCGCGCCGTCCCCTCATGTCGCACCTCGCCCCCGGGGGCGGGCCGCGGTCCGGTTGCCCGCGGCCCGTTCGAGGGTCACCCTAATACAGGAGGTCAAGGCGACTGAGTCATTTCGACTTCCCGGGCCCGCGTCGCGCGCCGTCGGGCGAAGCCTCAAGCGGCCGCCCGAGCGGGCGCCGAAGCCACGAGAATCGTGCCTGGGCGGACCGGGCGCCGGGTTACTTGATGATCCCGATTTCCCTGTAGACGGCCTTGTAGGTTTCGATCGCGCCTTCGATCAGCTTCCTGGATCCCTCGGTGTCCCGATAGCTGTCGATCAGGTGCATGTACTTCTTCCTGTTGAAGGCCTGGAACTCGGCGGAGTTGAAGGCCTCCCGAAACGCCGCCTCGAGGTACTCGCGCCGCTCCGCCGGAACGCCCGGCAGGGTCCAGAAGCCGCGGAAGCGAAGCAGCGGCTCGACGTTCACGCCGACCTCGGCCAAGGTCGGAACCTCGGAAAAGGCATCGGGCCGGTTCCCGAACAGGGTCAGGATCGGCTTCATCTTGCCGCTGTCGAGGAAGCTGCGCACGTCGCCGGGCTGTTCGAACAAGGCATCGACGTGGCCGCCGAGCAGCGCGGCATAACGCTCGGCCGGCTTGTCGAAGGCGATCTGGTTGGTCTTGAAGCCCAGCGCCTGCTCGATCTTGAGCATGTTGACCCGCTCCATCGAGCCGAGGTTGCCGACGTTGGCGATCTTGACCTGGCCCGGATTGGCCTTGGCGTAGGCGACGAAGCTCTCCCAGTCGGAGAGGCGGTCGTCGTCCGGGCGGACGTAAATCTGACTGAAGGTGATCTGCGCCATGGCGAGCGGTACCCAGTCGACCGCCGGGTTCTCCTTCAGCTTGCCGGAGGCGTGGTTCGAGATCGCGTCGTCGATCGACTCGATGATGGTGTAGCCGTCCGCCGGGGCCGCCATGAAGTCCGGCACCGCGGCCATGCCGCCGCCGCCCGGCTTGTTGACGACCTGGACGCCGACGCCGACCACCTGTTCCAGCGCCGCGGCCATCGCCCGGCTCAGCTGGTCCGAACCGCCGCCCGCGCCGTAGGGGACGATCAGGGTGAGCGGCCGCTCCGGAAAGCCGCCCGGCTTGGCGAGGGTCCCGGCGCTGGCCACGGCGGACGGGCCGACGAGCAGCCCGACCGCCAACACTGAGGGAATCAGTCGTTTCAACATGTCGTGTCCTCCCGGTCAGTACGTTTCTTGCCTCTCGGACCCGCAAGGTCCCTTGGGGTCATCCAGCGGCCCCATCATGAGCCCCGGCGGTGGCTCCGCGCAACCGTTCTGGTTCGTGCGCCGGGCATTTTGCGGGACGCGGCGTCGCATTTCTTATGGTTCGACGGGATGTCAAGACTCATGGGGCGAAATCCGAAATCCGCGAAATCCGGTGACAGTATACTGTTTTTCTCCGGGACCTCGGGCGTTTTCGGGCGGCCCGCGAAAACCGGTGACGGCATATTATT
>JBHIDD010000356.1:0-2310 GCA_046759925.1 Kiloniellaceae bacterium | reverse complement strand
AACTATGATATTGTCCCCGATTTTCATTATAACGCATTGATTTTATTGTAAAAGCACGGAAGCTATCCGAGCTATGGATTTAACCTCCTGTTTATAGTTCCCTATTATTCTCTTGAAACGTACGGCAAATTACCGTACATAGGAGCGAGATAGTTTCCGCCAAGGAGGGCGAGCATGCTGCCGATCAAGGATGGGACGGAGGCTCTCGGGGAGCCGAAGTCGGCGCGCATGGAGCAACGCACCAAGCCTCATGTCAAAGCTACGATCGAGCAGGCGGCGGCATTGATGGGTGTCGATGCCACGTCGTTCGTCACCAACGCCGCCTACGAGCGCGCGCAGGAGACGATTTCGGCGCACGAACGCACGGTCCTGAGCGCGGAGGACCGGGATGTTTTTCTGGCGGCTCTCG
This sequence comes from Kiloniellaceae bacterium, assembly GCA_046759925.1. Classification (GTDB taxonomy): domain Bacteria; phylum Pseudomonadota; class Alphaproteobacteria; order Kiloniellales; family J153; genus JBHIDD01. The sequence continues at coordinate 1,901 of JBHIDD010000356.1, read as the reverse complement.
AGAACCCGTCGGCGCCCACCGAAGCGCTGCGCGCAGCCCTTCGATCGCACGATGCCCGCGTTGTAAGCGACGAGTGATCTGGCTACGCTCGTCGTCGATGACGGGCGATGCGGCACGGGAAGACAGGGTTGCCATAGAGCCGTTCGATCCGGGCAAGCACGATCGAACGGCTTTCTCGTGCGGTTCGGAGCCGATCGACAACTTCCTCCACCGCACGGCAAGAAAACACCAAAAGGGGGATTTCATCCGTGTCTGGGTCGCCGTGAGGCCGGATAGCCCGAATGTGATCGGGTATTATTCGATAAACGGTCACGCGATTCAGGCACACGATCTACCCGGAAAATTCACCAGGAACGCGCCGGGCCACGGTGGAATCGGGGCCGCGTACATTTCGACATTCGGTGTCGATGCCAGGGCGCAGGGCGCGGGGATAGGAACGCTCCTCATTGCCGATGCCCTGAAGCGAATCGCGAGACTCTCCGAAGAAATGGGAATCTTCGCGGTCGTCCTCGACGTGTTGGACGACGGCGACGCGGAGGCGGTGAAAAAACGGCACGAATTCTACCGGCGGTTTGGCTTCATCGACTTTCCCTCGCATCCACTGCGCATGTTTCTCCCCATCAAGACGATCAGGGAAGGGCTGGAGTAACCTCCGTCGCGCCACTCGGCGAACACGGGTCTGTCATCGCCTCGCCGCCGCTTCAGCCGCGCCCAACAAGCCGCGCGAAGAATCGCTTGATGCGCTGCCAGATGACCGAGAGGACGAGCGCGCCGGCGCCGACCCCTTTCTCAGTCATCTCCGCATTCCCGTGTGGCCGGCGGCGGCGTCGCCGCCGCTGCGCCGCGGCGCGTCAGAGCAGGTCGATGTCGAGCTTTACGCGGTCCCCGCGATAGACGATCTCCGCAACATAGATGGCCACCCCCTGATCGTCGACGACGACGCAGTGCGCCTCCGCGGTCGGCGCGTTCAGGGCGATCTTCAGAAGCTCGGCGGTCTCCATGTCGGCGGAGCCGATCACCAGGGTCTGGTGCGCCCGGGCGATATTGAGCCCATCGAGGGTCGAGAGGACCGGCAAGGCAACCCGGGAACGGAAGACGTCGGGCGCCCGTTCATAGACATCCCGGGCGAGATGAACGCTGACCACGGCATAGGGCTCGTTGTGCCGCGATTGCACGCTCAGCAGGTGCTCATAGTCCTCGGCCAGCCGTCCGTCCCCTTTCTTCAGGCGCGGTTGAGGCGGGGCATCGGCACCCTCGATGAAACGCGGCACGTTGTCTTCGATGGTGGCGACCAGCGATGACCAATTGGTCTCCAGTTGCAACCAGCGCTTATCCTTGATGGCCCGGGTGACGAAGGTGCCCTTGCCCTGCAGGCACCGGACCAGCCCTTCCTTCTCGAGAATATCGATCGCCTGGCGGACGGTGACCCGCGCCATCTGGAACTCGGCCTCGAGCTCCTCGAGCGTCGATATCTTCTGGCCCGGCTTCCATTGCCCGACCTCTATGCGCCGCCGCAAGGTCGCGGCGACCTGAAGATAGAGCGGGATGGGACTGCGCCTATAGGTTCTGACTAATTGGCCCATGCTTCGATCAACCTGTCTTCACGTCCTGGGGCGGGAAGTTCACCGCGCCTAGCGAGCGGGTTTTCGGGTCCGCTCCCTCGGGCGCAGGATTCGGCGGTCGAATCGATCTTGCTAGTCAACCTATTATATGGTCTTCTTAATGATAATAACATACGGATTGCTCGTTGGCGACGGTTTGTCGTTGCCGCCGGGTGGACGGCGCCGCACAGGCCGGGAATCTACCGGCTGATCGTCCCGTGAAGAAGGATAAGAGCCAATGGCCCATCGCGCCGATCCGGCTGTCGCCGGCACGCGCCATGGCCGGTTCGTGTAGCACAC
>JBHIDD010000355.1:0-2316 GCA_046759925.1 Kiloniellaceae bacterium | reverse complement strand
CCGCTGCAGATCTCCACGCCCAGGACCCGGCACGCGGCGCACCACCGCCGCTCGCCGGTGTGGCCCCGCGTCGCATCGGCCAGCCGCCGCTCGTTGCGGAACCGGCAGCCCAGATCCCGGCGCCCCAGCCGCCAGTCGATCCCCAGCGGCGCCGTCCCCCGCGCCCGCCCGTAGCGCCCGTGCGCCCCCAGCGTGTGATGCGGCCGGCACAGCGTGGTGCGGTTCGACAGGTCGTCCGGCCCACCCCGGGAGCGGAACACCAGGTGGTGGTCCTCCAGGTTGCGGCGACCCGTGCAGCCGGGGGCGGTGCAGCGCCACCCGTCGCGGTTGTAGACGGCATCCGCGTGGCGGCGCGGCGCCGCGTCCCACGTGTCGGCGAAGTCCTCCAGCAGCGCCAGCAACCCGACCCATCCCGGCACCGGCAGGCCGCGGGCGGAGAACCTCCGGGCGGCGGTCACCGCCGGGGAGTCCTCGGCGAGGGCCTCGGCGTCATCCGGCACGGGCACGCCGCCGGAAAACATCTGCCCCGGGGCTCCCATCGCGGCTTCCGCGGCTGCGCGGTCCGCCCCGTCCGCGACCGGTCCGCCGGCGGAAAACATCTGCCTCACCGCCGGCGCGGGATCGTCTGTCGAGGGCGCGCCGTCTGCCGGGGAATCCTCCCCGTCGGGTCGGTCGCCCTCGCCCCACGGCACCGGCACCCACGCTCCCCCGGAATCGAGGTCCGCCTCCGGCACGACCGGCCGCCCGCCATCCTCCCGGGCCGGCTGCATCGCCCACCAAGCTTTCCGCAGGGGGGCGAAGCGCTCCGCCAGCGCCCGCCGCTGCGTCTCCACCGCCGACAGGAACGACGCCGCCAGCTCCGACGGCAGCCGCAGCCGCAGGAACACATCTGCCAGCGGGTCGGCCAGCGCCCGCCGGCCGCACTCCCGGATGCGCGCCCGGAACCCGCCCGGCTCCCGCCGCAGCGACCGCTGCCACGCCGCGTCGTCCAGCGGCGCCGCCGGCTCCCGCCGGGGGTCCCCCGCCGCCCGCCGGCCGGCCTCGACGACCTCGTCCCGCAGCCGCTTCACCGTCACCTCCCGGGCATGGTCGAGCCACGCCCGCTCCCGCTCCGGGCCCACCGGCTCCGGGCCCAGCAGCCGCACCACGGCGCGCGCCGCCTCGAAGCCGAGTCTTCCCTCGCCGTGCGCCGCCTCCAGCACCGGGAACCGCGTCAGGTCGCGGGCCAGCCGCCGGTGCGCCTCGGCCGTGGTGCGCGACATCCCCAGCCGCTCCTCGGCGTAGTGGCCGGCGCCGGAGAAGCCGAGCTGCGTCCACGCCCCCAGGCGGCCCATCTCCAGCAGCAGCCGGCCGAGCTGCACCTCCAGCTCCTCCTCCAGGGCGACCAGGCTGCGCAGCTGGGCGTCCAGGTCGACCGGCCCCCCCTGCCCGGCGCGGCAGGCGATCCGCTCGAACCTCCGGAGGCTCTCCCCGGCCAGGAGACCGACGTCGGCCGGGGGCGTCCCCGCGAGGGCGCGCCAGCGGCGCGTGGCTTGCGCCAGCCGCGTCTCGATCTCCCGCCGGCTCGGCCCCCGGCGGAGCGGCTCGACGTTCGCGTCGGGCGGCAGCGGCCCGGCGTACGCCTCGGCCACCAGCGCCTCGACGAACGACGCCGTGGTGGCGTCGCGCCCCTCGACCTGGCGATGCAGATCGACCGCCTCCCCGAACGCCGCCTTGACCGGCACCGGCGCCGGGAACCGCACGAGCCGGCGGTCGTCGGCGTCGTCCGATGGAGCTTGACCGGCGGTCAAGCCGGCCGCCGAGGCGTCCCGGCCGTCCGGCGGGCCGACGGCTCCCGGAACACCGGCCCCTTCCGGCCGATCCGGATCGCCGCCGACCGGCGGCTCCGCCGCCCGCGGCTTCCCGCCGGTGGCGAGCCCGGCCGGCCCGGCGCCGTCCTCGGGTCGATCCTTCCCCCCGCCCGCGTGGCGCCCGGCCTCCGGCCCGAGGCCTTCATCGAGTCGCTCGTTCCCACCGGCGGCGCGGTGCCCGGTGTCGGGATCAGCGCCGTCCTCGGGTTTCTTCCCGCCGCCGGCCCCGGCGTGCGGCTCTTCCGGCCCCGGTGGACCGCCGGCGTCCGGCTCGACGGGCCACGCGCTCCCCGCCGCCCGCGCCTCCCGGACCGCGTCCCGCAGCTCGCGCACCGTCCGCGCCCGGGCCAGGGCGATCCAGGTCGCCACCGACTCCGCCGACGCGACCCGGGCGATCTCCCCCGCCGCCACCCGGCCGAGCGGCCAGCCGCCGTCCTCCCCGCCGAGCGCCTCGCAGAGCCCCGGC
>JBHIDD010000354.1:0-2318 GCA_046759925.1 Kiloniellaceae bacterium | reverse complement strand
CCGCGTACCGCGCGGAGCCTTGCCAGAAGTGACGCCGCACACCCTGCCCATGCCGACCGGGAGTTGGCTGTCGCCAAAATCAGTTTCAGACTCTATTCGTTCCAGTGGGCCTCGAACGCCCGGCGCACGGAGCGCAACCGGTCGCCGGGCTCGAGGTGGGTATAGAGGAAGCGAAGCAGTTTTCGGTCGATCGGCGCGAGTGTTGTTTTTATTAGACCAACTCCACGCCTTTCATAGAAAATACTATCGGGATATAGCGGAGAGTCGTTCGTTGGGCCGAGAGCCTGTATTACCTCTTGCATGATCGCGTATTTCCGGGCGTCACCGGTCAGTTCCTGCGCGATCAACACTGCAGCGGAGCCAATCTCGTATCGGTCATCGGGATAGACCCAAAAAAATCCCAAATTTCCTTCCACATAATCGAAACCCAGGTGGTCGACGATCGTCGAAAAATTTCTGTGCGGCGCAAAAATCACGCCGATATCACTTTTGGCAAATTCTCCAATTTCAAGTGAGACGCTGGTGTGCTGCAAGACTTCGTTTATCTCGCGTACAAGATCGTGGAGAATGCGCTTGTCTTCATCGGTCGCATCATGGGTGCCGATCGTCACAGGCCGCGTCCAGCGGACGATGACGCGCTCCTGATCCCCATATTTCCCCTTGAGCAACACTTGTTCGACGAACCGTCAGGTTTCGTCATTGGTCGGGGCGATCCCGTAATACGCGATCGCGGCAGCCAACCCGCCCAGGACGAGAAACGCCCCGATCACATACGCAACTGACGGCGGAAGGCACCTGGACACGCACAAAGCCCTTATTTTGATGGTACCTCTATCATCCGTAACCAGACACCCAGTCTGCGACACACGGTAATCAATCTGCAACCCTTAACCACAACCTCGACCCTCGAGCCGGAGCACTTCAAATTCGGGGGTGAAACGAATCCAAGGGCCAGCCTCGCTGTCTGGGTGCTCAATCGAGTTTACTTCAACAGGCAGCGGCGTCTTAATTTTCCGAGTCCCGATCCAAAGGTGTCGCAACCCAACCCGAAACCGGGGCCTCCTCCTGGTCCTCTACCTGACCTACCCCTTGGTTTCCTTCTCACTCTTCCTCCAGATCTCTTCGTCTTTTATGCTCTTCCAGCTTTTCCATCTCCCGCTTGATGGGATCCTTGAGTTCGTCCAACCTTGGGCCCGTTTCCACCTCGAACGACGGCCGTGCCCGTGGCCTGACGGTGGGTTTGTTTTCGCGCCCTTCGTCTGGTCTCTTTACGCCAAACTTCTTGAGAAAGAATAACAGCAGCAGATTCTCTAACCTCTCTCGTTATCCGGGCGTAATAAACGAGGCCACTTGAGCCCCTTGACCGTCCTGCTCCACGATGCGACGTAAGCGGTCCAGCATGATCTCATCTGGCCCTTGCTCGGCGCCGGCGGAGATCGGGGATTCAGACGTATCGGGGCCTTCCTCAAAGACGGTCACGAAGGCGTTCGTGACGAAATCCACATAGGCGCGGTGCTCGGGATGGGAAGGGTTCCAATAGCGCTCATCATCCAACAGTATGTTCAGCCCATCACGGACAAGGCTACGGACGGAATTTGGCATCTCAAGCTCCTTCTATTTTCTCTACACAAGATCGGGCGCAACGGGCTTGCCGCGCGGACCGGCGTTCGTGCCGGCGCTCGTTCAGCCTCCAAGGAAGAAGGCGGGTTTGCGCGCGAGTTCTTCACGGCGATTAACGATGTTTTGAAGAGGCGTGATTTGAGCCGGCCCCGGGTAGCCCCTTAAACGGGTGGGAGTAAATCGCGATGGAGGGCATGATGCGCGACAACGAGGCAATGACCTACGACGATCCCCTTTGCAGGCTGACGGCGCTTTGCGACGGAATTCTGCCCCTTGCAGGCTCGATCGCAGCACTGGCCGTCCTGGTCGCGCTCCTGTTCCGGTAAACAATAGATTAAGACTTGCTGGCCGGTTTCATATTCAGTTCTCCCCCCCTCTCTCTTCCTCCGATCAACCAAGGCGCGACGGCCGGCCCGCAGTTTCCTTGATCCAAGCCGCGACTCGGAATTTCCGGCTGAAGGTGAGGCGGGCGAATCCATTCCCTAGCAGACCGGGGCGCGGATAATGACCCGGTGCGGGACTTCGGGCCGCTTCCCTCCATCACTCACCGCCGGCGCATGCGGCAGTTGCGACGCCTGGGCTCCAAGCCTCCATCGACCCCTATGAAACTTGTCCCTTTCGGCTGGCGCGGGCATTAGCTCCAAGGCGCCGACGCATCAGCGCTCGGGCGCTACGATCCTTGCCGAAGACCTGCGGTC
>JBHIDD010000353.1:0-2360 GCA_046759925.1 Kiloniellaceae bacterium | reverse complement strand
CGTGAGATCCGATCCGGGCTACGTGCTCGCCTACAACAATCTCGGCGCCGTGCTGTTGAGCCAGGGCAAGACAGACGAAGCCATCACCCAGTTCGAAAAGGCGATGGAGCTTGAACCCGACCTCGCCATGGCCCACAACAACCTCGGCAACGCTTTGAGACAAAAGGGAGATTGGGAAGGCGCCGCGGACTCTTTCCGGCGCTGCCTCGAGCTGAGCCCGGATATTGCCGAAGTTCACCGCAGCCTGGGCAGCGTGCTTCAAGAGCAGGGCAAAATCGAGGAGGCCGCGGCCGCCTGCCGACGCGCCCTCGACCTCGCGCCGTCCCCGGGCATTGAGGTGAAGCTCGCCACGCTTCTGCCGAGGATCCCTGAGTCCAAGGAGGCCCTCATACGCGCCCGGCGGCGCTTTGGGGCAGCGGTCGACGCACTCAGCAAGAAAGGCCTCTCCCTTGACGATCCGTACAAAGAAGTCGGCGCGACGAACTTCTACCTTGCCTACCACGGCATGAACGACCGGGACCTGCAGCAGGCCGTCGCCCGACTGTACTTGAAGGCCTGCCCGTCGCTAGCCTGGAGCGCGCCCACACCGGCGAGGGAAGGCCGGACCAGATTGCGCCTCGGCTTTATCTCGCGCTATTTCAGGGAGCACGCTGTCGGCTGGAGTTATCGCGGAGTCATCGAGCGGCTCGACCGCGCTCGCTTCGAAGTCGTGGTTTTCACCTTCGATGACAAGGCAGACACCCTCACCCGTGAGATCCGGACCAGCGCGGACCGCGCGGTCACGTTGCCCAAGGACCTGGCCCGCGCGCGGGACGCTATCGCCGCCCAAGCGCTCGACGTGCTGGTCTATACCGACATCGGAATGGACCCGCTCACCTATTTCCTGGCCTTCGCCCGATTGGCGCCGGTCCAATGCGTCATGGCCGGCCATCCGGTGACCACCGGCATTCCGAATCTCGATTATTTCATCTCCAACGAACTGAGCGAGCCCGTTGGCGCCGAGGACCATTACAGCGAGACCCTGGTCCGCCTTGCCAGTAGCCCGGTCTATTACTCTCGACCCTCGCCCCCGGCGCAATTGCGAACCCGCGAGGACTTTGGCTTCGGCGCAAGTGAGCACCTCTATGCCTGTCCCCAGACTCTGTTCAAGTTTCATCCGGATTTCGATGCTCTCTTGGCGGCCATTCTGCGCCGCGACGGCGCGGGCCGCCTGGTCTTGATTGAGGACAAAATTCCGGCCCGCACCAAGCCACTCGCCTGCCGTCTTGCCGACAGCATGCCGGACGTCATCGACCGGGTCTGTTGGCTGCCCCGTCTTAATTTCGACGACTTTCTCAGCCTGCTCATCGTCGCCGATGTGCTGCTGGATCCGTTGCATTTCAGCGGCGGCAATACCACGCGTCAGTCGCTGGCATTCAACAAGCCGGTGGTGACGCTGCCGGGTGATTTCATGCGGGGCCGAATCTCCTATGGCCAATACCGTCGGACGGGTCTGACCGACTGTGTCGCGAAGGATGCCGACGACTATGTCGATATCGCCGTGCGGTTGGGCACGGATCCCGATTGGCGGCACGAAGTGGAGCAACGGATCGCGGCGGCGAGCCCGGTCTTGTACGAAAACCCCGGCGGCATGAGAGAGTTGGAGGAGTTCTTCCTGACGGTGGCCGCCAAAGCGGGCGTGCGATAGAAATGAGCCTCCACGAATGGCGGGCGGCGTGGCGGCGCGAACGAGCTTTGGGGGTCGCTCGGGGGACGTTCCCTCAACGCGCCGAGGTCTTACCACGGATCGTCCGCCGCGATGGCGTCGGTAGATTTGGCGCAAAGGAGTTCGCCGAAATCGCACATTACTATTTCACAAATGACGCCGCTTTGAGCGTGGCCGCTTTCACCGCGGATGCGAAGTATCTTAATCAGTCCTTATTAACGCGAAAGGGTGTTGTGAGCCGCCGAAAACCAGGAAATCATTGGGAGGGCGAGAAATCCGGGGGCCTGGAAGACCGTCCACTGGTGCCTTGAAGGGCGGGGAAGCTGGAAACGCATGACCCGGAAACTGCTTATCACCAGCGTCGGCAGCGGGGTCGGTCACGCCATCCTGGCGGCGTTGCGGTGCACAGACGGGCCCTGGTACGTCGTCGGCGTGAACTCGGCGGCGTTCAATGCCGGAGTTTTCGACTGTGACAGCGCCTGGCTGGTCCCGCCCACGGCCGAGCGGGCGGCTTTCGAGGCGCGCTTGCTTGAGGTCGTGGAGGCCGAACGCCCCGCCCTCATCCTGCCTGGCCGCGATGACGACCTCCCGGTCCTGGCCGCGATGCGCGCGCGGCTGGCCGAGTTGGGCGCCTTCGTGCTGGTCGGCAGCGCCG
>JBHIDD010000352.1:0-2375 GCA_046759925.1 Kiloniellaceae bacterium | reverse complement strand
CCGCGACCGCCGCCTGCCACGGACTCGCGGTCGTGACCCGCAACGTCGGCGATTTCGCTGCGACCGGCGTGGATCTCGTCAATCCCTGGGCCGCGTGAAGCCGGCAAGCTGCGCAACCACACCCCGCGGTCATCGACGCGCGCCATGAACGGGACCTGAAATAGACCCTGAAACAGACGGTGTGATGGCCGTGACGCGGTGGCGCCTCAACTCCGCCGGCCGCGCGGCCTGCGCGCGACTACCCGGGCCTGGCTTGCCGGCCGACCGGCTCGCGCCCAACCCCTGGCATCCCGGCCTTTACCATCGCGAGAGACATCCTGTTACGCAATGCCTAGCCCCGGAAAATGCTTTTTTCGACGTATCTTGACTGATCACATCGAATACGAATTCTTGACTGATCACATCGAATACGACGCCGACCCGCCTGTTTGGCCGAATGTGGGTGCTTCCCGCCCGGCGATTCGTGTTGGCCCTCGGGGCATCCGCTTGGTCTTTGGGCTGCCCTGTGCTTCGCCGCCCGAACGGCGCTCCTTGTCTAGTCGACGGTTTCTGCGGCCGCCCACCCTATCGGAGGAGCAACGCTTACAACCAGGTTCCCTGGGGCAAAAAAGGATACCGCACGATGAGCGAAATCCTTATGGTCGCCTCGACACCGGTGCGCCCGATCCGGGTGTGTCGTGCCATCGGTCTTTGGGAGGTTTTTCGGGACCATGGAGGCTGCGGCGCGAGCCCAGGCAGACGAAGTGCTCGGACGAATCCAGGCGCTGAGCGCACGCATCGGTGTCATCGGCGTGGGCTATGTCGGCCTGCCGCTCGCCTGCGCCTTCGCCGCCAAGGGCTTTCCGGTCGTCGGCTTCGACGCCGACCCGAAGAAGGTCGAGACGCTGCGCGCCGGGGCCTCCTATATCGAACACATTCCGAGCGAGACGATTCGCGCGATGATCGATGCCGGCGCGTTCGAGGCAAGCGGCGATTTCGCCCGCCTGAGCGAGCTGGAGGCCATTCTGATTTGCGTGCCGACGCCGCTGACCCGGGATCGAAGGCCGGACATGCGTTTCGTAGAGGGCACAGCCGAGACGGTTGCCCGGTACTTGCGCAAGGGCCAGCTCGTGGTCCTCGAATCGACGACCTACCCGGGTACGACGGCCGAGGTCCTGCGTCCGATCCTGGAAGGCAGCGGCCTGGTCTCGGAACGCGATTTCTTCCTGGCCTACGCCCCGGAACGCGAGGATCCCGGCAACGAGACCCACTCCATCGGCGGCATCCCCAAGGTCATCGGCGGCGATGGACCATTCGCCCTTAAGCTGGCCACCGCGCTCTACGATCAAGTGGTGGTGCAGACAGTGCCGGTCAGCAGCACCCGGACGGCCGAGGCGGTCAAGCTGACCGAGAACATCTTCCGCGCCGTCAATATTGCACTCGTCAACGAACTCAAGATCGTCTTCAACGCCATGGGCATCGACGTTTGGGCGGTGATCGAGGCGGCCAAGACCAAGCCCTTCGGATATATGCCTTTCTATCCTGGGCCGGGGCTGGGCGGCCACTGCATCCCGATCGATCCGTTCTATCTTTCCTGGAAGGCGCGCGAATACGGAATCACGACGCGGTTTATCGAACTGGCTGGTGAGATCAACTCAGCCATGCCGAATTACGTGATCGAACGGTTGGCTCAGGCCCTCAACGACCGGTTTGGCGACGACCTGAAAGGCGCGCGCATCCTCATGATCGGCATGGCCTATAAGAAGAACGTCGACGACACGCGGGAAAGCCCGGCGCTGGCCCTCACCGAAATGCTCGAGGCCCGCAGCGCCACGGTCGACTTCCACGACCCGCACGTCGCCCGCATCCCGGTCACGCGCGCGCACCCCCGTCTGGCCGGCCGTCGGTCCACTGCGCTCGACGCGAAGACCATCGCCGCGTACGATGCGGTCCTGATCTGCACGGACCATGACGACATCGACTACCGCCTCCTGGTCGACCACGGGCGGCTGGTCATCGACACCCGGAACGCGCTTGGCCGCGCAAGGCTCGATGGCCCCAACGTGGTTAAGGCTTAAAACCACGCCATCCGTCTGCAGGCAGCGACCGCGGGCCGGTGCGGGAGGCCGATCCGCCTTCGCGGCCTGCTCCGCCGGTCCACACGACATGTGGGAATCTAGCCGCCGAGTTTGCCCGGAGCGTCGGCGTCACGGCTTTTGCGTGGGCAGAGGCAGCTCGCAAGCCGGAAAAGGACGCGCCAGCGCGTCGGGATTTCGCCCTACAATGGGAAGCGTGCTACCGTACCGGTCCGAAGGGCGGCATCGGGGATAAGTTCATTAGGCCGTGTTCTCATAAATCGAGAAAATGCAAACGTGTGAGTCGGTTACGCGAACTGG
>JBHIDD010000351.1:0-2381 GCA_046759925.1 Kiloniellaceae bacterium | reverse complement strand
TCGGCGGTTCGACCGCGGCGGCTAGTTTTTCGCCTTGTCCACGAGCTTGGACTCGCCCAGCCAGGGCATCATGGCGCGCAGCCGGGCGCCGACCTCCTCGACGGGATGCTCGGCCCAACGCCGGCGCATGGTCTTGAAGCCGGGCTGGCCGGCGCCGCACTCGTTGACCCATTCGCGGGCGAAGCGGCCCGACTGGATGTCGTCGAGGATGCGCCGCATCTCGGCCCTGGACTGTTCGGAGATGACCCGCGGGCCCCGGGTATAGTCGCCGTATTCGGCGGTATTGGAGACCGAGTAGCGCATGTTGGCGAGCCCCCCTTCGTAGATCAGATCGACGATCAATTTGACTTCGTGCAGGCACTCGAAGTAGGCCATCTCGGGGGCGTAGCCGGCCTCGACCAGGGTTTCGTAGCCGTTGGTGATCAGTGCGCAAAGGCCGCCGCAGAGCACCACCTGCTCGCCGAAGAGATCGGTCTCGCATTCCTCGCGGAAGGTGGTCTCGATCGTGCCGGCCCGGCCGCCGCCGATCGCGCTGGCGTAGGACAGGGCGATCTCCGTGGCGTTGCCGGTGGCGTCCTGGTGCACCGCCAGCAGGCAGGGCACACCGGCGCCGCGCAGATATTCGGCGCGCAGCAGATGGCCCGGACCCTTGGGCGCGATCATGAAGACGTCGAGATCCGGGCGCGGCTCGATGAGGTTGAAGTGGATGTTGAAGCCGTGGGCGAAGGCCAGGGCCGCGCCGTCGCGCAGCTTGGGCCCCAGGTGGTCGCGGTAGAGCTCGGCCTGGAGCTCGTCCGGGGTCAGCACCATCACGACATCGCCCCACTTGGCGGCCTCGGCCGGGGTCACGACGTCGAGGCCGGCGGCCTCGGCCTTCTTGACACTCGCGGAGCCCTCGCGCAAGGCGACCCGGATTTCGGCGACGCCGCTGTCCCGCAGGTTGTTGGCATGGGCGTGACCCTGGCTGCCGTAACCGACCACGGCCACCTTCTTGCCCTTGATCAGATTCACGTCGGCGTCTCGGTCGTAATAGACACGCATGATGCGCTCCCTCCCGTTCCGATCCTTGTCGTTCCGGGTCCGACTGGCCCCGGGTTCAAAGCCCCTTGGGTCCGCGTGAGATGGCGACGACGCCGGTGCGGCTGACGTCGACCAAGCCAAGCGGCCGCATGAGGTCGATGAAGATGTCGAGCTTCTCGCTTTTGCCGGTCATCTCGAACACGAAGTGATCGTGGCTCGAATCGACCACGCGGGCGCGGAAAATATCGGCAATGCGCAAGGATTCAACCCGCTTGTTGCCTTTGCCGGCCACCTTGATGAGGGCCAGCTCGCGCGCGACGCTGGGGCCCTCGAGGCGCAGATCGCTGACCCGGTGCACGGGGACCAGACGATCGAGCTGGGCCTTGATTTGCTCGAGGATCTGCGGCGTGCCCGAGGTGATGATCGTGATCCGCGAGAGCTTCCTCACGGGGTCAACCTCGGAGACCGTCAGGCTCTCGATGTTGTAGCCGCGGCCGGAGAACAGGCCGATAACCCGGGCCAGCACGCCCGGCTCGTTGTCCACCAGCACCGCGATGGTGCATTCTTGGATCGCTAGATCTTTAGGCGACATGGGCCGCGTTCCAGGTTTCGCGTCTCCTCGAGATCCAGGGAATCGGGGATGCCATGCCCGGGGCCGGCGGATTCGCGCCGGCGCCCCGTTTCATGCCCTGAGTTCGCGCCGTCGAGCCCGCGATGCGCGGGGGGCGCGGGCTTCCGGCGTTAGACGAGCACCATACCTTCCTCGGAGACCGGCTTCTCGGCCTTGTCCTCGGGGCCGAGCAGCATCTCGTAGTGCGCCGCGCCGGCCGGAATCATCGGGAAGCAGTTCTCCGCCTGTTCGACCCGGCAATCGAAGACGACGGCCCTGGGCGTGTCGATCATTTCCATGATCTTGTCGTCCAGGCCCTCCGGCTCGGTAGCCTGAATGCCGACCGCCCCGAAGGACTCCGCCAGTTTTACGAAGTCGGGCAGAGAGGCCATGTAGCTCTGCGAGTAGCGGCCGCCGTGCAGCAGCTCCTGCCACTGGCGAACCATGCCCATCCACTGGTTGTTGATGATGAACACCTTCACCGGGAGCCGATACTGGGCCACCGTGGAAAGCTCCTGAAGGTTCATCAGGACCGAGGCCTCGCCGGCGATGTCGATGACCAGCGCGTCCGGGTGGGCGACCTGCACGCCGACCGCGGCCGGGAAGCCGTAGCCCATGGTCCCCAGGCCGCCCGAGGTCATCCAGTGCCTGGGCTTCTCGAACTTGTAGAACTGCGCCGCCCACATCTGGTGCTGTCCGACCTCGGTGGTGATATAGGCGTCGCGGTCCCTGGTCAGCTCGTAGAGCCGCT
>JBHIDD010000350.1:0-2438 GCA_046759925.1 Kiloniellaceae bacterium | reverse complement strand
GGCGATGCGTTGGCCCGCGCCGCGGTGCGACGCGACAAGTGGGAGAGCGTCCTGTCTTCTTTCTGGGCACCTAGCATTTACGCGTTTACCTATGCTTGCGAGCACGGGGGCTCCTCTCTTCGCGCCCGCATGTTTGCGCCCGCCATGGGCATTACAGAAGACCCTGCCACCGGCGCAGCCGTGACGGCTTTGGCGGGCTACCTCGCGCCCCGCGCGGCGGAGCGCGATGGGACTCTCCGCTGGGTCGTAGAGCAGGGATTTGAAATGGGTCGCCCGAGTGTGCTCGAGGTCGAAGCTGATTTGGAGGCCGGGGGCGTCGTAGCCATTCGAGTCGGTGGAGCGGCGGTGTTCGTCAGCAGCGGTGAAATCGACGTGCCGTAGGGTTGAGGTGGCGCATTTTCCCGCTGTGTACGGAAAGGAACTCTTTTCCGTACCCCGGCCGAAACCACGCAAATGGGTGAGACATCGGGGGCCGTTGGATGACCTGGCGATCCGGGAGTACAGAAAAGAAGGGATTTTCGCTCCCCCTTTGATTCGACAAGCGTTGCCGTCCGCACCTCTGTGGAACGCGCTTCCGAGATTTGCTAACCTTTGCCCCTGACGTGCGAGGCGCGGCTATGCGCGATGTCGCCGAATTTCTGGAGGAATTAGGCCTTGGCAATTACGCCGAGGTATTCGTCGAGAATGAGATCGATCTCGATGTGTTGCGGGACCTCGACGAGACAGACCTCGAGAAGCTCGGTCTGCCCATGGGGCCACGTAAGAAACTGCTCCGGGCCATCGTAAAGCTTTCACCCACCTCGGAGACGGCGTTGGAAGGCACCTCGGTCGGTTCGACCGAGCACTCAGCCGCAAAGCCACAGGATCAAACCTTTCGCACCAAGGCAGAACGCCGACAGCTCACGGTGATGTTCTGCGATCTCGTCGGCTCGACGGAACTCTCGCGCCGGCTCGACCCGGAAGACCTGCGCGAGGTGATGCGCCGCTATCAGGACGCGGCGGCCGGCGCCATCACCAGGTACGAAGGCTACGTCGCCAAGTTCTTGGGCGACGGAGTGCTGGCCTATTTCGGCTGGCCGCAGGCCCACGAAGATCAGGCAGAACGGGCGGTGCGCGCGGGACTGGACGCCGTGGCGGCGGTGGCGAAGCTTAAGCTCGACGATAATGTCGCACTCCAGGCCCGCGTCGGCATCGCCACGGGGCGGGTTGTTGTCGGCGACCTGGTCGGCGAGGCCGCGGCGGAGGCGGAGGCGGTGGCAGGCGAAACGCCGAATCTGGCGGCCCGGCTGCAGGGTTTGGCGGCGCCGGGTCAGGTGGTGATCGGCGCCACCACCCGGCTCCTGATCGGCGAGACCTTCGACCTCAAGGACCTTGGGACTCATGAACTAAAGGGCTTTGCGGAGCCGGTCGCGGCCTGGCATGTGGTCGGCGAGAGCGCGGCGGAGAGCCGGTTCGAGGCGGCGCACCCGGGCGCGCTCACCCAGCTTGTCGGACGCGAGCACGAGCTGGGACTGCTGCGGCGCGCCTGGGAGCAAAGCCGGGCGGGCATCGGACAAGTGGTCTTGGTCAGCGGCGAGCCCGGCATCGGCAAATCCCGGCTGGTGGACGCGTTGGGCGCAGAGCTCAAGGCGGAAGGCTGTACCCGGATCACCTTGGGCTGTTCGCCCTATCATACCAACAGCGCTCTCTATCCGCTGATCGTCCACCTTGAGCGGGTTCTACGCTGGCAGCGCGAAGATAGCGCCGAGGTGAAGCTGGCCAAGCTGGAAAAGGTCCTCCAGGACTTCAGCCAGGCGCTGAACGAGGTGATACCGCTGTTTGCCGCATTGTGGTCGCTGCCGCTCCCGGAAGACCGCTATCCGCCATTGAATTTGACGCCGCGGCAGCAAAGACAGCAGACCCTGGACGCGATCGTGGCTTGGCTGTTGGAAGAGGCCGAGCGGAAGCCGGTGCTGCAGGTGTGGGAAGACTTGCACTGGGCCGACCCCTCGACGCTGGAGTTGTTAACGCTGGAAATCGAGCAAGCGCCGACCGCGCCGATCCTCAATGTGCTCACCTTTCGTCCCGAGTTCACGCCGCCCTGGCCGCAGCGCTCGCACATGACTCCGTTGGCCCTCAACCGCCTGGAGAGGCCCGAGGTGGAAGTGCTGATCACGCGACAAGCCGACGGCAAAGCGCTGCCCGGGGAGGTCGTTGAGCACATCGTTAGCAAGACCGACGGGGTACCGCTATATGTCGAAGAGCTGACCAAGGCGATCCTGGAGGCGGATTTTCTGCGCGAAAAAGCGGATCGCTATGCCCTGATCGGGACGCTCTCGACGGTCACCATCCCCACCACGCTGCAGGACTCGCTGATGGCGCGGCTCGACCGGCTGCCGACAACCCGCGAAATCGCCCAACTCGGCGCGGTCCTGGGGCGGGAGTTTACTTACGAGATG
>JBHIDD010000349.1:0-2441 GCA_046759925.1 Kiloniellaceae bacterium | reverse complement strand
CGCGACCTTTCCAACAAATCAATGACTTGACCCGCAATTCGGGGGTAAAGTTCGGACTAGGGGCGAACTAAATTCGCTCAGCCCGGAGCCGTCCAGAGTGATCCCGGATTCCTGGAGAAGAGGCCCGCCGCAATCGCCCCCGGAATAGGCCCTGATTTGGAACGTGAGGCCCTGCCAATCACCTTCGCCTGTCGCGTCGATAGTCCCGGATGCATTGAGATCGCCTGAGCCATCGTTCGGGCTAACTGCCAAGGGAAACGGCAAGGTCCCCGACGCAAGGCGCGCTGAGACAGCATTAAGGCAGATTTCGAATCCGGTAGGGGAGGAGGTATCCTCCGGGAGACCGCCCGTCGCCACCTCCCAGCCGCCGCGACCGTTTATTCTCCCGATGCTGCCGCTTACCTGATGCCCCCCATTCGCAACAAAGGGCGAACTAAACTGGCTCACCGTTAGGGATGGTCCACCCGGGGGGCCTCCACCGACACCATTGGGACGCTTCGCATTCGCAGCCCCGGCGAGGCCGAACCCGACCGCCAGCGCGATAAGGCCTGCGAAAGTGCAAATTTTTTTCACGGCTCTATCCTCTCCCCGCGAGTCGCCGAAAATCGGTTCTCATTCGACCGGTGGCCATGTGCAGCAAGTCATCCGACCGCCAGCTACGCGACTTCGATTTCACCGCTGACAGTATA
Organism: Kiloniellaceae bacterium; assembly: GCA_046759925.1. GTDB lineage: Bacteria > Pseudomonadota > Alphaproteobacteria > Kiloniellales > J153 > JBHIDD01. The sequence continues at coordinate 1,752 of JBHIDD010000349.1, read as the reverse complement.
GGCCGATCAATGGCACGTTTCAACTTCGTTAAATTCTTTACTATATCCGTTGACCGTAATTGTTCGTCATGCGTTCATACTGCAGTTTGTTGCTGCAAACCGGCACCAATTCAGTACAACCGGCGTGCCCGGCGCTTCCCGGCAGTTCGCATCTCTTTTGTAAACAGGTGACGACGCAGAAAAGGACACGTCGCGGCCCGCCGGCGGCCCGGGACCGCGCCCGGGCGCTTCAGCCCCGGCGGGGTGTTAGCGGCTTAGGCGGCCCGCCTTTGGCTCGGCGAGCCGGCCGCGCCGTCGGGCCGCGACCGGCGGATGCGCAGGTCTTCCTGAGCCGGCGGGGGGCCTGGGCGCCGGGCCGTGGCCCTGTGCGCACCGGTTCAGGGCATATCTCCCAGCAACCTTTCCGGCGCCCGCGCGGCAGGGCGGATATCGTGCTGTCGTTCCGCGTCATATTGGGGTATCCTGCCGAGGGTTTTACAAGCATAGATTGTACCCGGACCCGGGACGCGCATGGCGGAATGTCTCCGCGAAGGCCCGAGGTTGCGGGGAATTCGGGCTCTACAAAACTAAGATCACGCGTATGGCGGAGCAGGTTCCAGAGCCAGCGGACGACCGAGCGGAGCGGGCTGTCAGAGTGAGAGACGCGCGCATTGCTCCGGCCGCCGCCGAGATCGGCGCGCGGGTCGGTGATGATGTCGTCGACCTCCGGTTTTTGTTCGCCGCCCTGTGGCGCGGCATATGGGTGATCCTCGCCTTGGCGCTGCTGGGGGGCCTGTACGGTCTGTGGAACCTGCGGAACTTTGTTCCCCAGTACGTGGCATCCATGGTCGTGGACCCGTCACAGAGTGGCGCGATACCACTCCGGGCATCGCCCAACCGGCTCGGGGGGTTGGCGGGCGTTGCGAAGGATTTCGGCCTGAATCTTGGCCAGGTTCAGACGGTCACGCCGTTCGACCGGCTGCGGCTCGTCATTTCCTCGATCACCCTGGCCGAATCCCTGCAGAACAAGTATGGATACCTTCAAAAGGTTTATGCCGGATCGTGGGATCCGGTCGAAAAGCAATGGATCCGGCCCTCGGGCAAGAGATACGAATCGACGCAAAGGATACGGCGGCTGTTTCATCTTCGCGCATGGTCGGCGCCGACGATCGAGTCGCTTTCCGGCTATCTCGGAGGCATGATTCGATTCGAGAGGCTCGAGGACTTGCCGTTCCAGCGGGTTTCCGTCACGCACACCGATCCCGACTTCGCCCTCGAATTGCTGCGCACGGTTTACGCCGAAGCCGACGAGCTGCTGCGCTGGCAGGACCGGAAAGCGACGGCGCAGCGCAAGGCCTATATCGAAAAGCAACTCGAAACTGCCGCGCTGGTCGAATTGCGGTCGGTCCTCGTCGGCCTCCTAGCCAACGAGGAACGGACCGCCATGCTGCTGGCGGGCGATCGGCCCTATGCCGCCCGTATCATGGAGCCGCCGTTCGTATCGAACACGCCCACCGAGCCCAACCGGGTCAAAATCGTCGGCTTGCCCGCGATCCTCGGCCTGGTGGGCGGCGCGCTGCTTGTAACCTTGATTGCGGTCTTCAGGCGGGAGTAGCGGGCGGGAGCCGGTTCCACGACCGGTCGGCCGCATCGACATGAGCCGCGGTACCGGTGTCGGAGTGAAATGGGCCAGTTATACCAACCGTCCTTGATATTGACCCATTTCATGGGAGCAAATCGGTTCGTCCGGGCAGGCGCGGCGCGAAGCGCGAT
>JBHIDD010000348.1:0-2475 GCA_046759925.1 Kiloniellaceae bacterium | reverse complement strand
AGCTCCAGAACATCGTCCTCAACATCGTCCTCCGGCCGGGTGAGCTCCGGCACATCGTCCTCCTGCGCGCCCTCCCCTTCCCGCGCGGGCTGATCTTCGGTAACCGGTTCTTCCACGGGCGCATGATCCGCCACTGCTTCCTCCGTCTCCTCTTGCTCAAGTGCCGGGTCGTCCTCGGAAATAATCCGCCTGATGGAGGCGAGAATTTCCTCCATCGTCGGTTCGGCGTGGCTTTTGGTATCACTCATGGTCCAAGAATCCCAAGGCTCTCGAGTCTCACATCAAAGGACCGGCGCAATCCGCCATGCCCCGGATAAGCGCCATCGCCCGCAAGTCCATCGGCCGGCGAACCCCTCAATCCGCGCCGGGGATGCCAAGCCCGAACCAACGGTTCCGGACCTTCCGGTAATCGATCTCCGGGTCGTAGATCTCGACCGGCAGCACCAGATCCCGTGCGGTCAGGCGCCCCACGGCCGCCAGGACCTCGAAGCCCGCAACGATCTCGTCCCGCTGCGAGCGGACCAGGCTGACTTGAGCGTCCAGCAGTTCCTGTTCCGCATCGAGGATGTCGAGGACCGTGCGCGCGCCGACCAGGTTCTCCTGGCGCACCCCCTCGAGGGCGATCTCGGCCGAACGCACGCCCGACTGGAAGGACTCGATCTGGGCCCGGGCGGTTTGCAGCCGCTTCCAGGCGCTGATCGCCTCCTGCCCGGTGCGGCGGCGGGTTTCCTCGATCTCGATGCGGCGCTGGCTGGAGATCTGCTTGGCTTCGCGCACCCGGCTGGACACGGCGCCCTGCTGATAGAGCGGCACGGTGACCTCGGCAAGGAGCTCGGCCCGGTCGCTTTCGGAATCGCGCGTGATGGTTTCCTCCAGGTGCCGCAACGAGGCACTGAGGGATACGGTCGGCAACAGCTCGCCGATGACCTCGCGCACCTGATTCCGCGCCGCCTTCTCGGCGAAATTCGCGGCGAGCACATCGGGATTCTTGGCCACCGCGCGCTCGACCACCTGGTCCAGGGTCGACGGCAGGCCCTCGATCGGCGGCGGCGCCTGAAGCTCCCCGGGTTCGATCCCGATCACTTCCTGGAACACCGCCCGGCTGGTGGTGAGGTTTCCCGCGGCCGCGACCCGGCCGGCGACCGCGACCGCCAGCCGCGTCTCGGACTGCGCCACGTCGGTGCGGGTGACCTCGCCCACCGCGAAACGGTCCTGCGAGGCCTCGAGCTGGCGCTCCAGAACCTCTTCGTTCTTGATGTTGAGCCGAAGCACCGCCTGGTCGCGCCAAACGTCCATGTAGGCGGTAGCCGCCCGCAGCAGGACGGACTGCTCCACGGATTGCAGGGTGGCCCGCTGGCTCCGCACCTGGTTCTCGGCGCGCTCGGTGCCGGCGATGGTGCGGCCGCCGCGGTAGAGCGGCTGGGTCAGGCTGGCTGCGGCCTCGAAGGGCGTGGTGGTCTCGGCGGTGGGATTGAAGCCGCCTTCGCTGTCAATGCGCCGCTTGCCGGCCGACCCGCTCAACGTGACGTCCGGTCGCCAGTTCGACAAGGCTTGCGGTACGCCCTCGTTGACCGCCCTGAGCTCCGCCCGGGCGGCGCCGAGCGTCGGATTCGTCGCGTAGGCCGCAGCCAGGGCCTCGTTCAGTGTCTGCGCCCCCGCCGGCCGCGGCCAGGCCATCCAGAAGCCCAGCGCCAGGGCCAGCCCGAAGGCCCCGTAACCCAACCCGCATCGCAACGCCACGGTCATAGGATTGTCCCCGGTCTGCGCCTACTTTAGACGATCCTGCTCATATTAAGCACGAATATAGTTAACGGGTCAGTAACAGGCCGTATCGCGGCCAGCCCGGCGCGCCCGGGCATCGATGCCCCTACCGGCCGGACCCGGGCCGCCCAAAAGCCCAGCCCCAGAGCCGGGCCGCGGACCGCGTCGGCCATAGCGGCCCGAGGCGCCCACCGACAGCCCGCCCCCCGGCGAGTCCCCGGGCCGCGCGGCCACTTGCCCCACGGGTATGTTCGGGGCGCCCTTAAAGACGCCGCCGTCTGTCAGAAGACGAAGCCAGGCTCGACCTCGAAGCCGGGCAGCAAGGGGCTCGCGGCGTCGAAGAGCCCCCGGCTCGACACCACCTCGCCGCTGCGCTGGGTCAATGTCGCCTGGCCCACGGCGGTCGCGTTCCTCACCACGGTGACCAGCCGGCCGCCGTCGGCCAACTGGTCGCTGATCGCCGCCGGGATTTCGGCCACGGCGCCGCCCAGGACGATGACGTTATAGGGCGCCTGCTTGGGGTAGCCCTCGGTCAGCGGGCCTTCGACGACCACGGCATTGTCGATGCCCAGATCGGCCAATATCCGGTTGGCCTTGGCCGCCAGCTCCGTGTCGCTTTCGAGCGCGACCACGGTGGCCGAGAGGCGTGCCAGGATCGCCGTCGAATAGCCGGGGCCGCACCCGATGTCGAGTACGATGTCGCCGGGGTCCGGA
>JBHIDD010000347.1:0-2479 GCA_046759925.1 Kiloniellaceae bacterium | reverse complement strand
CTGGCCGCCGGCAGCGGCGTTTCGACCCCGTAGAGGCGGGCGATCACCCGCTCCACGTTGCCGTCGACCGGGCTGGCTGGCTGGTCGAACGCGATCGCGGCGATCGCGGCCGCGGGATAGGGTCCGATGCCGGGCAGGGCGCGCAGCTCCGCTTCGCTTTCGGGGAAGTCTCCGCCCCATTCGCGGCTCACGACTCGGGCGCACTTGTGCAGGTTGCGGGCGCGCGCGTAATAGCCGAGCCCCGCCCAGGCGCTCAGAACATCCTCCAGCGCCGCCGCCGCCAGGTCGTGCAGCGTCGGCCAACGGGCCAGAAAATCCCGGTAATAGGGCGCAACCGCGGCAACCGTGGTCTGCTGCAGCATGACCTCGCTCAGCCAGACCAGGTAAGGGTCGGGGCGCGTGCCGCCGCCGGACCGGTCGGCAGGGCCGACGCGCCACGGCAACGCTCGCGCGTGCCCGCCGTACCACGCCAGCAGGTCCCTGACGGCGGCATCGCCCTCGAGGACTTCGAAATCCGGCGGGTCTGCCGTTTCGGCGCTTGCGGTCCGGGCCATGCTGCCTTTCTATACTGGAGCGCCCGGACCACAGAAAGGGAAAGTGGCGCCGTTCGACGAAACCGCGATGCGACACGGCCACAAAGGACCCACCAAGCAAATGAGACCCCGGCGCAGCGGCAGGCCGCAAGCCCTTGCCGTCAGCCTGAGCCGGGTAACGCAGGACGCGCTGCGCCACCGGAACTTCGCCGAACGCAGCCTGATCGTCGACTGGGCCAGCATTGCCGGACCCGACATCGCCCGCATCTGCCATCCCTTGAAGCTTTCTTTCGCACGCCGCGACCGCCGCATGGACGGAACCTTGGCCCTTCGCGTACAGGCCGGGCAGGCGACCCGGGTGCAGCACCTGGAGCCCCTGTTGCTCGAGCGGATCAACGGCTACCTCGGCTACCGGGCCGTCGCCAGCTTGCGGCTGCAGCCGGGACCGCCGCCGCGGCCGGCCGCCGCGGGCGCGGAGGACTCGCCCGGGCCGAAAGGCGCCGCGGCGGACAAACGCGAAGCCGCGAGTCCGATCCCGGAGCCGGCCCTGCGCAGCGCCCTGCAGCGGCTCGGCCAGGCGCTCAAGAAAAAGCCGTGAGTAGCTCCTGTGCACCGGGCCGCGCGCGCCGCCGGGGACCGCGCTCGGATTGCCCCGAAATCGCCGTTTTCAGCGGCTTCCATCTGGCGCTTGTGAAAATGCCGCGAGCCCCCTAGGATACACAAGATATGGTAGGTAAGACATGACGCGACGGAAGATCCTGATGTTGAGCGTGGCCGCTGCCGGCTGGCTCGCGGCCGTTCGGGTGGGCGGTTTGCCGCGCCCGGCCCTCGGCGAAGAACCGCTGTTCGACGACGATCGGATCTTCGGCGAGCCCGACGCGCCGGTCACCATCATCGAGTATTCCTCGCTCACCTGCCCGCATTGTGCGAGCTTTCACGAGAACACCTTGCCGAAAGTGAACGAGGACTGGATCGCCAAGGGCAAGGCGCGAATCGTCTATCGCCATTTCCCGTTCGACGCGCTCGGCCTGCGCGCCGCCTCGGTCGCCAACTGCATCGAAGGCGATCGTCACTTCGCGTTCCTCGACGCCCTGTTCCGCGGCCAGAAGATCTGGACCCGGGCCGACGACCCGATCGCCGCCTTGGCCCAGGTCGCCGCGCTGGCCGGTTTGGACCGCGCGCGTTTCGATTCCTGTATCGCCGACCAGGAAGAGATGGACCGGATCGTGGCGCGCGCCCAGCACGGCCGGACCATCTACGATGTCCAATCCACCCCCACCTTCATCATCAATGGCCGCAAGGTCGTGGGCGCGGTCGGTTACGACGAGTTCAACAAGGTTCTCGAGGAGGTCGCGGCGCAGTCCTAGCGCGCCCGGCCCGGCGGGCCGGCGCTTGTCGCGTGGGCGCGGCGGCATGAGAGGGGCGATCGGGATTTGGTACAGTTCGGCAAGCTCAAACTGAGCGGTTTCAAATCATTCGTGGACCCGACGGAGGTTCACATCGACTCCGGCCTGACCGGGATCGTCGGACCCAACGGCTGCGGCAAGTCGAACCTGGTGGAAGCCCTGCGCTGGGCGATGGGCGAAACCTCGCCCAAGCGCATGCGCGGTGGCGGCATGGACGACGTGATCTTCACCGGCAGCGCGGCCCGCCCGGCCCGCAACATGGCCGAAGTCGTCTTGACCCTCGACAACAGCGACCGCAGGGCGCCGGCGCATTTCAACAATCAAGCCGAGATCGAGGTCAGCCGCCGCATCGAGCGGGACGCCGGCTCGACATACAGGATCAACGGCAAGGAAGTCCGCGCGCGCGACGTACAGCTGCTGTTCGCCGATGCGGCGACCGGCGCCCATTCGACCGCACTGGTCAGCCAAGGCCGGGTCGGAGCGTTGATCAACGCCAAACCGGCGGAGCGCCGCGCCCTCCTGGAGGAAGCGGCCGGCATC
>JBHIDD010000346.1:0-2484 GCA_046759925.1 Kiloniellaceae bacterium | reverse complement strand
GGCGGCCCGCTGCGGCTGGTACCCTGGCAGGAGCGCGCGGCGGGGCTGGCCGGGATCGGGCTGCTGGTGAATGCAACCAGCCTCGGCATGACCGGCCAGGCGGCGCTCGAGCTGAATCTGGACCGGCTTCCGGGCGCGGCGCCGGTCACCGACATCGTGTATAGCCCGCTTGAAACCGCGCTGCTTGCGCGGGCCCGGGCCCGCGGTAACCCGGTGGTTGACGGTTTCGGCATGTTGCTGCATCAGGCGCGTCCGGGCTTCCAGGCGTGGTTCGGCGTGGCGCCCGAGGTGACGCCGGACATCCGCGCCTTCGTCCTGGGCGACGATGGAACGCGCAGCCGCGGGTCGTGAACATCTCGCGGTAAGCCGGTCTCGATGAGACATCGCTGATGATCGTCGTGGGTCTAACCGGCTCCATCGGCATGGGCAAATCGACCGCCGCCAGGATCCTGCGCCGCATGGGCTTGCCGTTGCACGACGCCGACCAGGCCGTGCACTGCTTGATGGGCAAGGGTGGTCGGGCGGTGGCCGCCGTGGAGGCGGTGTTCCCGGGCATCGTCGTCGACGGCGCCGTGGACCGGGCGCGTCTGGCGGCCCGGGTCTTCGAGGACGCGGCGGCACTCCGCCGCCTGGAGGGTGTCCTGCATCCCGAGGTGCGACGCGAGGCGCGGGCGTTCGTGAAACGCCAGGCCCGGTACGGCCGCTCCTTGGTGGTGCTCGATATTCCGTTGCTGTTCGAGACCGGCGGCGAGGCGCTCTGCGACGTGGTGGTCGTGGTGACCGCGCCGGCTTTCGTGCAGGAGGCCCGGGTCCTTGCCCGTCCGGAGATGACGCGAGAGCGCCTGCGGGCGATCCGGGCCAAGCAGATGCCGGATATGGAAAAACGCCGCTGCGCCGATTTCGTGGTGCAAACGGGCCTCAGCAAACGTGACACCTTGCGCCGACTCGGCGCCATCGTCAGACTGTTGCGCCGGCGCAAGGGCCGGCACCGGCGGGCGCGCGCCCGGCTGTCGGGTCGGTGTCGCCATCATCCGGGACTGCGGAGCTGACGTGCGCGAAATCGTCCTCGATACGGAAACCACCGGCCTCGACCCGGATGCCGGGCACCGCATCGTCGAAGTCGCTTGCCTGGAGCTGATGTACCACATTCCGACGGGTAAGCATTTCCGCAAGTACGTCAATCCCGAGCGGGAGGTGCCGAACGAGGCGCAGGCGATCCACGGTTTGACGGCGGCGTTTCTTTCGGAACACCCGGTCTTTGCCGAGGTCGCCGGCGCGCTCCTCGAGTTCATCGGGGATTCACGGCTGATCATTCATAATGCGCAGTTCGACCTCAAGTTCGTCAACGCAGAACTCGCCCGCCTTGGTCTGCCCCCGATCGACCCGGCGCGCGCGGTCGATACGGTCGCCCTGGCCAGGCAGCGCTTTCCCGGCGCCCAGGCCAGCCTGGATGCGCTTTGCCGCCGTTTCGAGATCGACAACACGGCGCGCAGGTTTCATGGTGCGCTGCTCGACTGCGAGCTTCTGGCCGATGTCTATCTCGAGCTCCGCGGCGGCCGCCAGCCGGGCTTCGATCTCGACCCGGCGCAACGTGGGGTGCCCGGCGCGGGCGGCGGCGAGCGCCCGGTGCGCCCGGCGCGGCCGCACCAGCCGAGCGCTGTGGAACGCGCGGCGCACGAGGCGCTGCTCCAGCGGATCAAGGATCCAATGTGGCACCGCTAAGATATGCCGCACGGCGGCAAGGGCGGCAAAGGTGGCGCAAGAGGTTGCCGGCTCGGGCGGTTTCGCCTTCGGGTGCGTTCAGGCGTCCGGCGCGGCGGCTTCGGCGGCCGCAGGGGCCTGCCCGCGGGCCTTCTTGTGCAGGCGATAGAACTGCTCGAAGTCGATCGGATTGACGACCAGCGGCGGAAACCCGCCGTCGCGCGTCACCGCAGCGACGATGCTGCGTGCGAAGGGAAACAGGTGGCGCGGCGTTTCGATCAGCAGCAGGGCCTCGGCCTCGGCTGCCGAGACGGATTCGGCTAGCGTGACCATGCCGGCGTAGTCGAGCTCGACCAGGAAAGCGGTTTGCTCCGAGGCCGTCGCCTGAATCCGCATGTTCAGGACGACCTCGAAGGTTCGTTGGTGCAACGGTGTGGATTTGACGTCGATGTTGATGTTGAGCTCCGGCGGCCGTTCGGCGAGCGCACTGTAGATTTTCGGCGCGTTGGGATTCTCGAACGACAGATCCTTGATGTACTGCGTGTTGATGACCAAGAGTTGATCGGGTTGGGTATCGGTTTGGGTATCGGCCATGGGGCGCTCCTGCGGAGTGAGGCGGCTTGGCTAACACGGATCACCGTCGGCCTCAACCGGCGCCGTTTTTCTGCCGGGGCTCGCTAAATCCCGGTCGGGTCGAAGCTTACCAGGGTGCCGTTCGCCACGGCCTGCCCGGTCAGGGCCCGAATGAAACCCCAATGCGAGATCACCGCCACGTGCGCCCAA
>JBHIDD010000345.1:0-2495 GCA_046759925.1 Kiloniellaceae bacterium | reverse complement strand
TGGAGGCCTACCGGGAAGCGGCGGAGTAACCGGCCGGCGATTTACGCCGCCTCAGGGCGTGTCCTAATAAAGAGCGTTGGCGGTCGATCTAGACGGAACTTCCCCGCATTCTGAGGGCTGATTTTCCGGATTTTTCCTTGTTGGTCAAAGGATTGGGTGTCAGGGGGCCGGGTTTCGACCCGTCGGTTGTACCCATGTAATGCTTCATATTTCTCTTGCTTCATGGTATATGATGTGTCATATTTGCGCCATGTATATCGAATCGGTCCCCAATCGTAGCTCGCCACCGGCCATCCTCTTGCGCGAATCCTTCCGCGAGGGCGGCAAGATCAGAAAGCGCACGCTGTGCAACCTCAGCCACTGGCCCGGGCACCTGGTCGAGGGCCTGCGCAGCCTCTTGAAGGGCGGCACCGTCATCGCCCCGGATCACCAGGCCGTGTCCATCCTGCGCTCGCTGCCCCATGGCCACGTGGCCGCCGTGCTCGGCTGCCTGCGCGGCCTCGGCCTCGATCGCGTGCTCGAGCGCAGGCGCGGCCGGCAGCGCGAGCTGGTGCTCGCCATGATCTGCGCGCGCCTGATCGCGCCGGCCTCCAAGCTCGCCACCGCGCGCGCCCTCGATGGGGCCACCGCCGCCTCCAGCCTCGGCCGGGTGCTCGACCTCGGCGCGGTCGACGAGGACGAGCTCTACGCCGCCCTCGACTGGCTGGTCGAGCGCCAGCCGGCGATCGAGGCCCGGCTCGCCAGGAGGCACCTCGCCGAGGGCGCCGTGGTGCTCTACGACGTGTCGTCTTCGTACCTGGAGGGCCGCCGTTGTCCGCTCGCCGCCTGGGGGTACAACCGCGACGGCAAGAAGGGCAAGATGCAGATCGTCTACGGCCTGGTCTGCGCCGCCGAGGGCTGTCCGGTGGCGATCGAGGTGTTCGAGGGCGATACGAGCGACCCGGCGACCCTGGGCGCGCAGATCGACAAGCTCCGGCGGCGCTTCGGGCTCGCGCGCGTGGTGCTGGTGGGCGATCGCGGCCTGCTGACCGAGGCTCGGCTCGGCGCGGAGGTCCAGCCGGCGGGCCTCGACTGGATCACGGCCCTGCGCGGGCCGGCGATCCGCAAGCTGGTCGAGGCCGGCGCGCTGCAGCTCGATCTGTTCGACGAGCGCGACATGGCATCCATCACCAGCCCGCACTATCCGAACGAACGTCTGATCGTCTGCCGCAACCCGGAGCTGGCCGGGGAACGCAGGCGCAAACGCGCGGACCTGCTGGCGGCCACCGAGCGCGATCTGGCGGCGATCGGCGAGCGGGTGACGCGCCGGCGCCGGCCGTTGCGGGGCGCCGCCGAGATCGGCAAGGCCGTCGGCGCGGTGCTGAACCGCCACAAGATGGGCAAGCACTTCGAGACCACCATCACCGACACCGCCTTCGCCTTCGCCCGCAAGCAAGCCGCGATTGCCGCCGAGGCGGCGCTTGACGGTATTTACGTCATACGCACCTCCGTGCCGGCAGCCGACATGGACGATGCCCAGGCGGTTCGCGCGTACAAGGGGCTGGCCGATGTCGAGCGCGCTTTTCGCTGCCTGAAGACCGTCGACATCGAGATCCGCCCGGTCTTCCACTGGACCGCGCCCAGGGTCCGCGCCCATGTCTTGGTGTGCATGCTGAGCTATTACGTGGAGTGGCACATGCGCCGGCTGCTGGCCCCGATGCTGTTCGACGACGCCGACAAGGAAGCCGCCGAGGCCCTGCGCGACAGCGTCGTCGCCAAGGCCCGGCGCTCACCCGAGGCGCTCGACAAGGAGGCAAGCCGCACCACGGCCGATGGCCTGCCGGTGCACAGCTTCCGAAGCCTGCTCGCCGACTTGGCCACGCTGAGCCTGTCCACCCTCGCCACCGCTCTCAACACGGACTACACCTTCACCGTCTTCGCACGACCAACGCCGGTCCAACAGAAGGCCTTCGACCTGCTCGGCGTGATCCCCGAGCGTACCCAGTAACGGCCCCCGTCGGCGCAATGAAAACAACGCCGCATCAATGACTTGCTGCTTTATGCAACAGGAAGTTCCGTCTAGACGAAGAGCGGCAGACGGCCGGCGACGACCAGCGAGGCGATGGCGATGGAAACCCCGTAGGGAATCTGCCCGCGCCGGGCGATCGCTTCGGGAATAAAGACCTGTCGTCCCAGCGCGTCTTGGGCGCGTAAGAGCCCCCAGTGCATGGCCGGTCCGCCAAGCAGGAACAGCAACACGACTAGGACCCCGCCGATGCCGAGCGAAACCAGGAAGCCGGGCATCTGCCCCGCGCCGATCCAAAGGGACGCGGCGGCCAGGAACTTCACGTCGCCGCCGCCCAGCTTGTTGAAATAAAACAGGATGGCACCGAGCATGAATACCCCCGCGGCCGGCGCAATGTGAGACATGACGGAAATTCGTGTCTCCAAGACGATCGCCGCCAAGACGAAGAGACCGACCAGGGCCAGGACCAGCGCATTCGGAATCTTGAGCC
>JBHIDD010000344.1:0-2534 GCA_046759925.1 Kiloniellaceae bacterium | reverse complement strand
GCGGCGGCGTGGTCGGGGTCAGCACCCTTTACCACCTGACCAAGCATGGCTGGTCGGATGTCGTGCTGTGCGAGCGGACCGAGCTGACCGCCGGCTCGACCTGGCACGCGGCCGGGCTGCTGCCGTTGTTCAACATGAGCTACAGCGTCGGCCAGATCCACAAGTACTCGGTGGACCTCTACAAGACCCTGGAGGAGGAGACCGGCCAGGACGTCAGCTTCCACGTCACCGGAAACCTGCGGCTGGCGACCAACAAGCAGCGCATGGACGAGTATCACAAGTACTGTGGCACCGCGAACACCATCGGGGTTCCCTTCGAGATCATCACCCCCAAGGAAATCGCGGCGCTCTGGCCGCCGTGCAACATCGAGGGCCTGGTGGGCGCGCTGTATCATCCGCACGACGGCCACTGCGCGCCGGCGGACCTCACCACGGCGCTCGCCATCGGGGCGCGCAACGGGGGGGCCGAAATCAACCGTCGGACCGAGGTCAAGGCGATCGAGCGGAAGCCCGGCGGCGAATGGCTGGTCGAGACCGCCAGGGGCGACATCACCTGCGAGCACGTGGTCAGCGCCACCGGCAACTACGCGCGTCAGACCTCCGCCATGGTCGGCCTCGACCTGCCCGTAATCCCGGTCCAGCACCAGTACATCGTCACCGAACCTCACCCGGCGCTCGTCGAACGGCACAAGGCCGGCCTGCCGGAGCTGGCCGTTCTGCGTGAGTCGGACGCCTCCTACTACATGCGCGAGGAGCGCCAGGGCCTCATCCTCGGCCCCTACGAAAAGGGTGCGCCGGCCTGCTTCGTGGACGGGGTTCCCGAGACCTGGGGCCAGGACCTCTTCCCCGGCGAGCTCGACCGGCTGGAGCCGCACATCGAGGCGGCGATCAACCGGGTGCCGATCTTCGGCGAAGCGGGCATCAAGGACGTGATCAACGGCCCGATTCCCTACACGCCGGACGGCAGCCCGCTGATCGGCCCGGCCTGGGGCTTGAGGAACTTCTGGATCAACGAAGGCCACTCCTTCGGCGTCACCGCCGCCGGCGGCGCCGGCAGGTACCTGGCCGAATGGATCGTCGAGGGCGAACCCAGCATCGATTTGCTGCCGGCCGATCCGCGCCGCTTCGGGGGTTACGCCAACAAGCGGTACGCCAAGCTCAAGAACGAGGAGGCCTACGAGAACGTCTTCACCATCCATTTCCCGGACGAGGAGCGGCCCGCCGCCCGGCCGGCCAAGACCAGCCCGATCCACGACAAGCTGGCCGCCGCCGGCGCCGTCTGGGGCCAACGCTACGGCTGGGAACGGCCCAACTGGTTCGCGCCCAAGGGGGTGGAACCCAAGGACGTCTGGAGCTTCCGGCGCAGCAACTACTTCGAGCACGTGGGTAACGAGTGCCGCAGGCTGCGCGCGCGCGCCGGGCTCATCGACATCACCAGCTTCTCCAAGTTCCAGGTGGCCGGCCCCGGCGCCGAGGCCTTCCTCGACCGGCTGGTGGCCAACCGGATCCCGGCCAAGCCGGGCCGCATCAACCTGGCCCACGCGCTGACCAAGAACGGCGGCGTGCGTTCCGAGTTCACCATCATGCGCGACGGGCCCGAGAGCTTCTACTTGATCAGCTCCGGCGCGGCCGAGCGCTACGATTACGACCTGCTTGTCAAGAACCTGCCCGATGACGGCAGCGTCACGGTCAACAACATCACCACCTCCTACGGCGTGCTGGTGCTCGCCGGGCCGCGGTCGCGCGACATTCTGTCCAAGGTCACCGACGCCGATCTCTCCAACGGGGCCTTCCCCTGGCTGACCGGCCGACACATCAACGTCGGCCTGGCCCCGGTCCGCGCCATGCGGATCAACTTCGTCGGCGACCTGGGCTGGGAAATCCACCACCCGATCGAGTACCAGCACCACATCTTCGACGTGCTCATGGAGGCGGGCCGGGAGCACGGCCTGGGCCTCACCGGCATGCGCGCCATGGATTCGCTCAGGATCGAAAAGACCTACCGCATGTGGGGCCAGGACTTAACCCGCGAGTATTCGATCTTCGAGGCCGGGATGAACCGCTTCGTCCGGCTCAACAAGGGCGCGTTCGTCGGCCGCGAGGCGCTCGTCCGGCAGCAGGAGGCGGGCATCCCGCAGCGTTTCGTCTGCGTCGAGGTCGAGGCCGACGACGCCGACCCGCTGGGCAACGAGCCGCTGTGGCAGGGCAAACGGATGGTCGGCCGCGCCACCGCCGGGGCCTATGGCCACTTCCTCGGCAAGAGCCTGGCCCAGGGCTACGTGCGGCCCGAGGTGGCCGAGCCGGGCACGGAGATCGAGATCGAGATCCTCGGCGAACGCCGGCCGGCCGTGGTGATCCCCGAATCGCCCTACGATCCGGACAACACGAGCCTCAAGGGGTAAGCCAGCGCGGCAGCGCGCCGCGCGCCCGCCATTCCTCCGACCGGCGCGATTCGACTGAAGGGACGCCCGGAATTAAGTCGGCACCGCCTTCCCGCGCGAAATGATCACTGGACCGGGATTTCGATTGCCTAG
>JBHIDD010000343.1:0-2544 GCA_046759925.1 Kiloniellaceae bacterium | reverse complement strand
ACCACCGCCCGCGGACGTGTCCGCCATGGACGGCTATGCCGTGCGCGCGGCCGATGTGGCCGAGGTCCCCGCCCGGCTGCGGGTGGTCGGCCAGGCGCCGGCCGGCGGCGCCCATGCGGGCGTGCTCGGGCCCGGCGAGGCGGTGCGCATCTTCACCGGCGGGCCGCTTCCCCAAGGCGCCGACGCCATCGTCATCCAGGAAGATACCGAGACCGCCGGCGAAGACGTCATCGTCAAGGAACCGGCGGCCAAGGGCCGCTACGTCCGGGCGGCGGGGCTCGATTTCACCGCGGGCGACGTCGGGATTCCGGCGGGCCGCTTGCTCACCGCGCGCGACGTGGGCCTGGCGGCGGCCATGAACCGGCCCTGGCTCAAGGTGCGCCGGCGCCCGCGCATCGCCCTCTTGGCGACCGGCGACGAGGTGGTCATGCCGGGCGAGCCGATCGGCCCGAACCAGATCGTCGGCTCGAACGGCATCTCGCTTTCCGCCTTCGTCACCGCCTGCGGCGGCGCGCCGATCCACCTGGGAATTGCCCCGGACGACCGGGCGGCGCTCATCGCGCTCATCGAGCGCGCGCGCGGCGCCGATCTGCTGGTCACCACCGGGGGCGTTTCGGTCGGCGAACACGATCTGGTGCGCGCCGCCTTCGGTGAACCGGGCCTGGAGCTGGACTTCTGGAAAATCGCCATGCGCCCCGGCAAGCCGCTCCTCTTCGGCCGCATCGGCGAGACCCGGATCCTGGGCGTGCCGGGCAATCCGGTCTCCAGCCTGGTCTGCGCGACGATCTTCCTGCGCCCGGCAATCGACGTCATGCTCGGCCGCGAAATCGAGAGCCGGCCCCCGGAGACCGCGGTTCTCGGCGCCGATCTGGCGGAGAACGACCGGCGTCAGGACTACCTGCGCGCGCGGATTTCCTTCGATTCCCAGGGCCGCCGGATGGCCACGCCCTTCGCGCGCCAGGACAGCTCCATGCTGGCGACCCTGGCCCATGCCGACTGCCTGATCGTGCGGGCGCCCTTTGCGGCGCCGGCCAAGGCCGGCGAAGCCGTTGAAATCGTGCCGCTTTCCGGCGGCGCGCTCGGCATCTAGCCCGGCCGGGACCGGCTCGCTCCGGTCCGCGTCCGAGATTTCCCGGAGGGCAATCGCCTATGGAGATTTTTCGAAATGAAGGAATCGAGGCCAGCCGGCCAAACATATTTATGGATCGATTCGACGGCCACGGCGGCAGGAAGTTGCGCCGATCGGGTTGGAACGCTCCCAATGCGATTCCCCTGATTTTTCCCGAGAGAGACCTTGACGGCCGGGCGGAACTAAACTAGAACATGTGACCGGGTTTTTGTTTTGTTCCACATGTTGTGGGTCGCTGCCGACCCGGAGGCTATAACGGCCATGCTCACACGCAAACAACACGAACTGCTGCTGTTCATTCACCAGCGCCTGTCCAAGCACGGCGTAGCGCCGTCGTTCGACGAAATGAAGGATGCCCTGGGGCTGAAGTCGAAGTCAGGGATCCACCGCCTGATCACCGGGCTGGAGGAGCGCGAGTTCATCCGCCGCCTGCCGCACCGCGCCCGGGCCTTGGAAGTGATTCGTCTGCCCGAGGACGTAAGCCGGAAGCCGGTGGCTGCCGACCGGGGATTCGCGCCGAGGGTGATTGAGGGCGACTTCACCGGCTCTCTCCAGGGCGCGACGGTCGCGGCCGACAGCGAGGCCATGCAGTTGCCGCTCTATGGCCGGATCGCCGCCGGAACGCCGATCGAGGCCCTGCGCGATTACGACAGCTTGGTCCACGTGCCGGTGTCGATACTCGGCGCTGGCGAGCACTACGCCCTCGAAGTGGAAGGCGATTCGATGGTCGACGCCGGGATCCTCGAAGGCGATACCGTGGTCATCGAGCGTACCGAGACGGCCGAGAACGGCAGCATCGTGGTGGCGCTCATCGACAACGAGGAGGCGACGCTCAAGCGCATCCGCCGCAAGGGTGGCGCGATCGCGCTGGAGCCGGCCAACAAGAGCTTCGAGACCCGGATCTTCCCACCCGAGCGGGTCAAGATTCAGGGCCGCCTGGTCGGCCTGGTCCGGCGCTATTCCTAACCGCACGAGCGACGCCTCTCCGTTATACGCTATACGCGACGTCACAATTCTGGTGACCTCGCGTATCTATCCCCCAGCGGCGCTATTTTGCTTCTGGCGGGACGCGAAGATACGCTCAGCAAGTCGACCTAAGACGCGGCAAGCTGCCGAAGCGGTTCCGATCGCTCGCCGATCGGCATAGACCGAAAGGCACGGTGTCCGAACCCGGCCTCACGAAATCGGCAAATTGGAAGGCTCGTGCTTACGATCGATGGCCCACCCCGGCACCGGACTACGGTCATTCGGGGTTTGCACACCGCTGCCCAAATGCGGATCCATGAATAATTTCCGGTGTTCCGCCGAAGGATACCCCCCCGAAAGGCGGGGCGTTGTTTTGCCGCTGCAGTCGCCTCGGGGTATTCGAGGCGGAAGGGAATCGACACCACGCGCCGGCCCCGTCATCATCAGGC
>JBHIDD010000342.1:0-2547 GCA_046759925.1 Kiloniellaceae bacterium | reverse complement strand
TTGCGAAGCCCGCCCACACGCGCTGTGGGCGGAGTTTCGAAAACCTGCTTAGGTCTTGGGGGCCATGAGGTTTCGTTGACAGCGGGCCGGCCATGCCCCTATTGTGCGCCCGCGAAAATCCGCAGGGCCAGCCCTTCATCCATCGGACATAATTTGGCGCGGGCCGAACATCGCCACCAACCAGTGGATTTCGGATGAAGGTTCTCGTTCCCGTCAAGCGTGTCATCGACGCCAACGTCAAGGTTCGGGTGAAGGCCGATCGGACGGGGGTGGAGCTCGCCAACGTCAAGATGGCCATGAACCCGTTCTGCGAGGTCGCCGTGGAGGAGGCGGTGCGCATGCGCGAGGCCGGAACCGCCAGCGAGTTGATCATCGTCTCGGCCGGCGTCCCCCAGGCCCAGGAGACGATCCGCACCGGCCTCGCCATGGGCGGCGACCGCGGCATCTTGATCCAGACCGATGTCGCGCTGGAGCCGCTGGCGATCGCCAAGCTGCTCGCGGCCGTGGCGGGGAAGGAATCCGTCGACCTGGTGATCATGGGCAAGCAGGCGATCGACGGCGACAACAACCAGACCGGCCAGATGCTCGCCGCGCTGCTCGGCTGGCCGCAGGGCACCTTCATCTCCAAGCTGGAGCCGTCGAACGGCTCGCTCAGGGTCACGCGCGAGGTCGACGGCGGCCTCGAGATCGTGGCGCTCAAGATGCCCGCCGTGGTCACCGTGGACCTGCGCCTGAACGAGCCGCGCTATGCCTCGCTGCCCAACATCATGAAGGCGAAGAAGAAGCCGATCGCGACGCTCACGCCGGCGGATCTGGGTGTCGAGGTCACGCCGCGGCTGACCACCCTGAAGGTGGTCGAGCCGCCGGCGCGCAAGGCCGGCGTCAAGGTCGCAAGCGTCGCCGAGCTGGTGGATAAGCTTAAGAACGAAGCGAAGGTGATCTGAAATGGCCGTGCTGGTCGTTGCCGAACACGATCACGAGAGCCTCAAGGCCGCGACGCTGAACACCGTGACCGCCGCCGGTGCGCTCGGCGGCGACATCGACGTCCTGGTGGCCGGGTCCGGCTGCACCGGCGCCGCCGGGGCGGCCGCCAGGGTCGCCGGGGTGGCCAAGGTGCTGATCGCCGATGCGCCGGAATACGCCCATGGCCTGGCGGAAAACCTGGCGCCGCTGATCGCGAAGCTGGCCTCCGGCTACAGCCACGTCCTGGCGCCGGCCTCGACCTTCGGCAAGAACGTCATGCCGCGCGCCGCCGCGCTCTTGGATGTGCAGCAGATTTCCGACATCAGCGGGATCGAGTCCGAGGATACCTTCGTCCGGCCGATCTATGCCGGAAATGCGCTCGCGACGGTGCGTTCGGCCGATCCGATCAAGGTCATCACGGTGCGCGCGACGGCATTCGATGCGGCCGCGGAGGCCGGCGGGCAGGCCGCGACCGAGGCGGTGGCGGCCGCCGGCGAGGCGGGGCTCTCCGCCTTCGTGGGCCAGGAGCTCACCCGGTCGGAGCGGCCGGAACTGACCACCGCCGGCATCGTGATTTCCGGCGGCCGCGGCATGCAGAGCAGCGAGAACTTCGCCATGCTCGAGCGCATCGCCGACAAGCTGGGCGCGGCGGTCGGGGCCAGCCGTGCGGCGGTCGATGCCGGGTTCGTGCCGAACGACTATCAGGTCGGCCAGACCGGCAAGGTGGTGGCCCCGGACCTTTACATCGCCGTCGGCATCTCCGGCGCGATCCAGCATCTGGCCGGCATGAAGGATTCCAAGGTCATCGTCGCGATCAACAAGGACGAGGAGGCGCCGATCTTCCAGGTCGCCGACTACGGTCTGGTCGCCGACCTGTTCCAGGCGGTGCCGGAACTCGAGCGGGCGCTGGGCTGAAGCGCCGTCGTTTTCGATCACAAGCAGACAGGTCGAGGCTCATGTCGGATCAATCAGCGGCCGGAAGCGGCAGCTTCGAAATCAAGTCCATCGGCATCATCGGCGCGGGTCAGATGGGCGGCGGCATCGCCCACGTCTGCGCGCTCGCCGGCTACGACGTGAAGCTCTCCGATATCGGCGAAGAGCGGCTCGAGCAGGCCTTGAAGACGATCGGCCACAACATGGATCGCCAGGTCGCGCATAACCGCATCAGCGCCGAGGACAAGACCGCCGCGCTCGGGCGGATTTCGACGGGCCTCGGTTACGAGCTGTTCCGCGACTGCGACCTGGTGATCGAAACGGCGACCGAAAACGAGGACGTCAAGCGCGGGATCTTCAAGGGACTCTGCCCGGCGCTGAAGCCCGAGGCCATCGTCTGCTCGAACACCTCGTCGATCTCGATCACCCGTCTGGCCGCTTCGACCGACCGGCCCGGCCGCTTCATGGGCATGCACTTCATGAACCCGGTGCCGCTCATGAAGCTGGTCGAGCTGATCCGCGGCATCGCCACCGAGGAAGAGACCTTCCAGGCGGTCAAGCGGCTCGCCCTCGAGCTCGGCAAGACGCCGGCGACAGCCGAGGACTTCCCGGCCTTCATCGTCAACCGCATCCTGCTGCCGATGATCAACG